>JAAYUH010000219.1 GCA_012517755.1 bacterium
TCATGGGAATGACAAATAAAAGGAAACACTGGATTCCCGTTTACACGGGAATGACAAAAAGAAATAATGGATACCAAATCAAATGAAATGACAAACAAAAGGAAAAATGGATTCCAGTTTTCATGGGAATGACAAAATGGAATACTGGATTCCCATTTTCACGGGAATGAAAAATAAAAGGAAAAAATGGATTCCAGTTTTCACGGGAATGACAAAATGGAAAGTTTTTCATTAATCTTTAACAGTAAACTTGACATTTAATAAAATAAGTATATATTTTTTAAAAATCACAATATACTTTATCTAAGGAGGTGATTAATTTTTTATTTTTTAAAATCGGAGGTAAGAGGAATGAAAAGTTTTAAAATGTTAACCAGTTTATTATTGATTGGTTTATTAGTGTTTGGATTACTTTTAAACACAGGGTGTAAAAAACAAGCTGAATTAGTTACATTAACTTTTGCAAAATCTGGAGATGTTGTAAAACTTGATCCTGCAGATGTAACAGATGGAGAATCAGTAACTGTTATGGATAATATCTTTGAAGGGTTAATAAGATACAAAAAAGGAAGTTCAGAACTTGAACCCTGTCTTGCAGAAAGATGGGAAGAAGGCGAAGATGGAATGTCTTTTACATTCTACTTAAAAAAAGGAGTAAAATTTCATGATGGCACGGATTTCAATGCTGATGCTGTAGTTTTTTCCTTTGAAAGACAGAGAGATCCAAATCATCCATTCAATAAATATGGTAAATGGGAGTATTGGAGTTGGTGTTTCAATGAGATTGAAAAAACAGAAAAAGTTGATGATTATGCAGTAAAAATAACCTTCAATGAGAAATTTGCACCATTTTTAACAACTATGGCTATGTTTACAGTATTTATTGTAAGTCCAGCAAACCATGAAAAATGGGGAGAAGAAGCTTATGCTCATCCAGTTGGTACTGGTCCATTCAAATTTGTTGAATGGGTAAAAGATGACCATATAACACTTGAAAAATTTGATGGATATTGGGGAGAAAAACCAAAAATTGATAAACTAATATTTAAAGTTATCCCTGATGCTTCGGTAAGGTTACTTGAACTTCAAAAAGGAACAGTAGATGGAATCGAGTTTCCAAACCCAGATGATCTTGAAAAGATTAATGAAGATAGTAATTTAACGCTTTTAACTCAAGCAGGTTTGAACATTGGATATCTTGCAATTAATTTAGGAGAAGATACACCAGGTTTTGATCCTCATTTTAAAGATGTTAGAGTAAGGCAAGCAGTTTATCATGCAATAAATAAAAATGACATAGTTGAACATTTATATAAAGGAACTGCAGTTGTAGCAAAAAATCCAATTCCTCCAACATTATGGAGTTATAATGATGATATTGTTGATTATGAATATAATCCAGAAAAGGCAAAGGAGTTACTTAAAGAAGCAGGATACCCAGATGGATTTGAAACAAATTTATGGGCAATGCCAGTAGCAAGACCATATATGTTTGATCCACAAAAAATTGCAGAAGCAATTCAAGCGGATTTGGCAAATGTTGGAATAAAAGCAAAATTAATAAGTTATGATTGGGGAACTTATCTTGATAAAACAGAAGCTGGAGAACATGCTATGTGTTTACTTGGTTGGACAATGGATTATCCTGACCCTGATAATATTTTATATGTTCTTCTTGATCAAGATGCTGCAACAGTTGGAAGTGCTGGGAATGTTGCATTCTATAGAAGTAGTAAAGTCCATGAATTAAATATGCTTGCAAGAACTACTTTTGATATTGAAAAAAGAACTGAATATTATAAAGAGATTCAAAGAATAATTCATGAAGATATTCCATGGGTACCACTTGCTCATTCAGAGCAGATGATAGTGTTTAAGAAAAATGTCAAAGGATTTGCTTTGTATCCAAGTGGAGATTACCACTTCGATACAACATATTTTGAAAATTAATTATCATAAAACAAGATTTGGGGAGGTAAATTTACCTCCCCTATTTTTTATTAAATGAGAAGATATATTTTAAGAAGAGTCATTGAACTTTTAATTGTACTTTTTATTGTTTCAATTATTGCTTTTTTATTAATAAGACTCGCACCAGGAGATCCTGCACAGGTAATTGCTGGTGAACATGCAACTCAAAAGGTACTCGAAGAAATTAGAGAAAGATATGGATTAAATAAACCTCTGGTTACTCAATATTTTATCTGGATTGGAAATGTTTTAAGGGGTGATTTAGGAAGATCTATAAGAACAAACGAAAAGGTTTTAACAGAACTTTTATATAGATTTCCTAATACTTTTGAGTTATCTCTATTTGCAATTATAATTGCAAGTTTTGTTGGAATTTTTGCCGGTATCATTTCATCAGTTAAAAGAGGATCCTTTGTTGATTATCTAACAATGACTATTGCGCTTTTTGGGGTTTCTATGCCTGTTTTCTGGCTTGGAATTATGCTTATGTTAATTTTTGGTATTTGGTTAAATATATTGCCAATTTCAGGAAGATTAGATGTTGGTATCAACTTAACAAGGATTACAAATTTTGTTCTTCTTGATTCTCTACTTACTCTTAACTTTCGTGCATTTATAGATGCTATCAAACATTTAATTTTACCTTCGATTGCTCTTTCTACGATACCTATGGCATTTATAGCAAGAATAACAAGGTCAAGTATGCTTGATGTTTTGAATAAAGATTACATAAGAACTGCAAGAGCAAAAGGTTTAAAAGAAAATGTTGTTGTTTATAGGCATGCATTAAAAAATGCTTTTATTCCAATAATTACAAGTGTAGGAACAGAATTTGCTTTGCTTCTTGGTGGTGCAATACTTACAGAATCTGTTTTTGCCTGGCCAGGAATTGGTAGATATATAGTAGGAGCAGTATCTTCAAGAGATTACCCTGTCGTTCAAGGTTCTATTCTTTTTATAGCTTTTATTGTCTGTGTTATTAATTTATTAGTTGATATAATATATGTTTTTATAGATCCAAGGATCAGATATTAAAATGGAAAGAAAAAGTGAATTCTATTTTGTCTGGAAATATTTAAGAAAAAATAAAACAGCAATGATAGGTCTCGTTATTATTATAATTCTTATAATAGTTGCAATTTTTGCAAATGTTATCTCACCTTCTGATCCATATACACAATCTTTAAAAGATAGACTAAAACCTGGCTTCTGGGAGGATAACAATAACAATTTTCTTGGTACAGATGAATTTGGCAGAGATTTATTAACAAGAATAATTTATGGATCAAGAGTATCATTAACAGTTGGATTTATTGCAGTAATTATTGGTGTTTTAATTGGTTCAATTTTTGGAATTTTGTCTGGATATTTTGGTGGATGGTTAGATAGCATTGTTATGAGAGGAGTTGATGTTATGTTCTCTTTGCCAAGTATTTTACTTGCAATTGTAATAATGGCTATTCTTGGAACAGGTCTTGAAAAAGCGATGATAGCAATTGGAATAACTTATGCACCTCAAATAGCAAGAATTGTAAGGTCTCAAACAATAATAGTAAAAAATATGGAGTTTGTTGAAGCAGCACTATCAGTTGGTGAAAGTCATATTATGATTATTTTTAGACATATTTTAAGAAATGTTTTATCTCCTATAATTGTTTATGGAACTTTGAGTATAGGAAGTGCAATTCTTGATGCTGCAGCATTAGGATTTCTTGGCCTTGGGGCTCAACCACCTACTCCCGAATGGGGAGCAATGCTTTCAAGAAGTTATCAATATATTGTTGCAGGTGCTTGGTGGGTAGCAACATTTCCCGGCATTATGATTTTAATCTCGGTTCTTGGATTTAACCTTTTTGGGGATGGATTAAGAGACGCAATTGATCCAACATTAAGATATTAAATAAAAATATCTTATAATTAAAATGGAGGTAAAAGATGAGAATAAAATTTATAGGTCATTCTTGTTTTTTAATTGAAAATAGTGGAGTTAAAATCATAACAGATCCTTTTGATGAATCTATTCCATATAAATTTCCTGAAAAAGAGGAAGTTGATATAGTTACAGTTAGTCATGAACATTCAGACCATAATGCAACTCATAGAGTAAAAGTCAGAAAAGAGATTCTAAGACACCCTGTTGATAAAACTATTGATGGAGTTAAATTTTTGTCAAAATCATTTTTCCATGATGAAGAAGGTGGAAGAAGAAGAGGAAAAAACTCAATATTTTTAATTGAAGGAGAAAATTTAAAATTGGTTCATCTTGGTGATTTAGGTCATATACCAGATGAAAAGGAAATTGAAATATTTAAAAATCCTGACATTCTTATGATTCCTGTTGGAGGATATTTTACAATTGATAGTAATAAAGCAGATAAAGTTATATCAATTCTAAATCCAAAAGTTATTATTCCAATGCACTATAAAACTGGTAAGTTAGATTATCCAATTTCAACTCTTGATGATTTTCTAAAAAACAAAGGAAATGTCCATAGATTAGAAACTTTCGAGGTTGAAATTGATAAATCAAATATTGATAATTATAAAGGTATAATTGTATTTCCACTTTAAAATGTTATTTTGGTGTCAAACACTAAAATGACATAGTTTTCTATTAAAGGAGGTGTATTTTGAAAAAGGTTGCAATTTTAGGTGGGTGTGGTGCAGTAGGAAGGGTTGCAACAAAAACAATCCTTTCACTTGGTAATTTTGAGATAACTGTTGCTGATAAGGAAACAGCACTTTTCGAAAGAACATTTGAGGGATACACAAATTTAATAAAATTTAAGGAATTTGATGCTAATGACAGTAATTCAATAAGAAAAGCAATTGAAGATAGTGATGTAGTATTAAACACAGTTGGTCCTTTTTATAAGTATGGTCCAAGAATTCTAAAAGAAGTAATTGAAATGAATAAAAATTATGTTGATATTTGTGACGATTTTGATGCAACAAAGTAAGATTTAAATTTAAATGAAGTTGCAAAAAATAAAAATTTATCCTGTCTAATTGGTATGGGAAGTTCACCTGGTTTTGCTAATATCCTTGTAAAATTTGCTGATGATTTTCTATTTGATACAATTGAATCAATTGACATTTATCATGCACATGGTGGAGAAGAGCATGAAGGACCTGCTGTTGTAAAGCATAGAATACATTCAATGATAATAGATATACCTGTATATATTGATGGTGAATTTAGAACTGTTAAACTGTTTGAAGAGAGTGGAAAATCACTTGAAGAAGAGGAAGAGTTTTATAATCTTGGAAAATACCCAGTTTATGCTTATCCTCATCCTGAAACAATAACTCTACCAAAATATATAAAAAATGTTAAAAGAGTTACAAATCTTGGTCTTGTTCTTCCACCACAATACGCTGAACTTATAAAAAATGTGGTTAGAACAGGAATGGTTGAAGAAGAACCAATTGATTTTATGGGACAGAAAATTTCTCCTCTTGAATTTTCAGTAAATTATATTCTTCATAAAAGAAAAGAACTCATTGAAAAATATGGACCGAAAGAGCCAGTTGGATGTCTTAAGATAAAGATAAAAGGTTCTAAGAATAGCGATAAATTAGAGTATGATTTTTCAATGTTTTCAAAAGGAAAAGGAATGGGAGAAGGAACTGGAATTCCAGCAGCAATTGGGACATATTTGATGGCAGAGGGATTAATAAAAGAAAAGGGAGTTTTTCCTCCAGAAGGTGGTGTTAATCCAGTTGATGCACTTAAAGTTTTAGTTAAATTATCAGGAAAAGAAGCTGAATTTCCAATTTTAGTTGAAAAGATTGACGAAAAAGGAAATAAAGAGATAATCAACCCATTAAGTCTACTCTCAAATGTTATAAAATCTAATTAAACTTTTAATAAATAAAAAAATTTAGTAAAATAAAAGGGTAATGAAAAAAGGATTAATTCTTGCTGCTGGAGTTGGTAAAAGAATGAAATCCAATACTCCAAAGGTTTTACATAAAATTTTTGGAATACCTATTTTATCTTTTATTATAAAAACTTTAAAAGAAACTGAGTTAGATGAAATTTATACAATAATAAGTGACAATTTAGATCTCTTTAATGATGAAATAAGAGATAATTCTATAAAATTTATTGTACAAAAAACTCCTTTAGGAACTGCTGATGCTGTAAAATGTGCTCTTAGTGAAATTGATGAAGAAGATGAAATTTTAGTTTTACCAGGAGATACTCCCTTAATAAAAAAAGAAACAATAATAAAAATGTTTGAAAAATTTGAAAAGTCAAATTTAGATTTATTATTGTTAACCTCCTATCTTGAAAATCCTTCACCTTATGGAAGAGTAATTAGAAAAAATAGTAAGATTTTTGAAATTAAGGAAGATAGAGATTTATCAAATGATGAAAAATCAATAAAAGAGATAAACACAAGCGTCTATATTTTTAAAGGAAAAATTCTAAAAAAATATTTACCAAAGATTGACAATAATAATGCACAAAATGAGTATTATTTAACAGATATTGTAAAAATCATAAATCAAGATGGCGGAAAAATTGATTCAGATTCAGTTGATTTTGAAGAGATAATTGGAATAAATACAAGAAAGGATTTATCAAATGTTTTCAAAATTATAAATCAAAGGAAAATAGATGAACTTATGGAAAATGGAGTGACTATTTTTGATCCTAACTCAACCTATCTCTCTCCTATAGTTAACATTAAAAAAGATACAGAGATTTTTCCAGGAGTCTATGTTGAAGGTGAAGTTTATATTGGAGAAAATTGTAAAATTGGGCCTTTTGTTAAAATTTCTGCGTTAGATGAAGTTATCATAGTTGAAGATAATGTAAAAATAGGACCATTCGCAAGTATAAGAGATGGAACAAAGTTAAAAAAAGGGTCTAAAGCAAAAACTTTTGTTGAAATAAAAAAATCAACTATTGGTGAAAATAGTGCTGTACCTCATTTATCTTATATAGGAGATGCAACA
>JAAYUH010000220.1 GCA_012517755.1 bacterium
TCAGAAGATTTAATTAAAAAATTAAAAGATATGAAAATTGATTATCATATCTCTAATACATTTGATGCAGTAAAAAAGTTTAATGAAATAGAAAATAAAATTAAAGCAGGTGCTTTTCATTTAACCTGCTAATAATATTTATAAAAGAAAGGAGGTAAAAATGTATTATGTTATTTATAAAGATAAATTAAAAGAAGGTAAAACAATTGATGATTTCAAAAAATGGCTTGATGAGTTTATGCCTATCCAGAAAGAGTGGGGCGCAATTGATTATGATGTTTATAAACCACTTTACGGTGAAGCAAATATTTTTTATGTAAAATATAGTGTTGAATCTCTTGATGAATGGAAAAAAGGATTAGAATCACCCAAAGGAAAAGCATTAATTGATGCGATAAGTAAAATTATTGATATCGCACATGTTGATGTAGAGGTGATGGAGAAAATAGAGATTTAATAAAAATGGCTAAATATATTTTCGTTACTGGTGGGGTAATGTCCTCCCTTGGTAAGGGTATTATCTCATCTTCTATCGGATTAATATTAAAAAGTATGGGCTATAAAGTTTCTATGCTAAAATTTGACCCATATTTAAATGTTGATGCTGGTTCAATGAATCCATATCAACATGGTGAGGTATTTGTAACAAAAGATGGAGGGGAAGTTGATCTTGATATTGGTCATTATGAGAGATTCTTATCAGAAGATTTATCTAAAGCAAATAATGTAACAAGTGGAAGTATATATAAAACAATAATAGAAAAAGAGAGAAAAGGAGATTATTTAGGTCAAACAATACAAGTAGTCCCTCATCTTACAGATGAAATAATTTTAAGAATAAAGGAGCTTTTGAAAAAAGATAATAGTGAAATAATAGTTGTTGAAATTGGTGGAACAGTTGGAGATATAGAATCTCTTCCATTTCTTGAGGCTGCAAGTGAATTAAAAAATGAGGAAAAGGATGTTTACTTTTTTCATGTGACATATGTTCCATATCTTGATATAACAGAGGAATTAAAAACAAAACCAACTCAACATTCTGTTAAGGAATTAAGAAGCATAGGTATTTATCCTGATATCCTTTTTTTAAGAGGAAAAAAAGAGATAAAAGAATCAGAAAAAGATAAACTATTTAGATACCTTGGGATTCCAAAGGAAAGAATAATTTCTGTTATAGATTTGAATTCACATTATTTCGTACCAGAATTACTTCTTAATTCAAAAATAAAAGAGATCTTAGAAGAACTATTCGATGAAAAAAGAGAGATAGATATTTCAAACTGGAAAAACTTCACATCAAAATTGAATAGAGGAGGAAAAATTAAGAAAGTTGGTATTCTTGGTAAATATATAGAATTAAAAGATGCTTATATATCATTAAAAGAAGCATTAATTCATTCTCAGGTCGAAACAAATACGAAAATTGAAACAATATGGATATCTTCAGAAGATTTAAAAAATTTAGAAAAAAATATTAATGAGGTTGATGGAATAATAATACCTGGAGGATTTGGGAAAAGAGGAATAGAAGGTATGATTGAAGGAGCAAAAATTTGTAGATTAAGTAAAAAACCTCTGCTTGGTATATGTCTTGGCTTACAGATAATTATTATTGAATTTTTTAGAAATGTTGTTGGTTTAAATGATTCTAACTCAACTGAATTTGATGAAAAAACATCTAATCCTATCATTGATTTACTTTCCTCTCAAAGAGATATAAAATTTCTTGGAGGAACTATGCACCTCGGAGAAAGTGAATTGATAATAAAAGAAAACACAAAGGCATATCAAATATATAAAAGAATTTTTACAAAGGAAAGGCATAGACATAGATATACATTTAATCTTTCTTATTTAGATATACTTGAAAAAAATGGAATGTTAATCTCAGGTAGAAGTAGAGATGGAGAGGTTGAAATTATAGAACTGAAAGATCATCCATTTTATATTGGAGTCCAATTTCATCCTGAATTTTCTTCTAAGCCTTTATCTCAACATCCTCTATTTTCATCTTTCATCAACTCTTTGTAAAAAATCTTCAAAGTATGAGGGTAATGGAATATCAAAAGACATTTTTTCTTTTGTTCTTGGATGAGTAAAAACAATTTTTTTAGCATGAAGTAATTGCCCCTGTAACTCTGGGCAGGATATTCCATAAATTTTATCACCAACTATTGGATAGCCTATATATGAAAGATGGACTCTTATTTGATGTGTTCTCCCTGTTCTTAATGATACTTCAAGTAGGGTATATTCTTTATATCTTTTTAAAACCTTAAATTCTGTAACTGCTTCTCTTCCAGAAAAAGATGGTTTTACAAACTTTTTACTTTTAAAACTTTTTGTCAATGGAATTTCAATAACACCTTTATCTTCTTTCACTATACCTTTTACAACAGCATAATAAATTCTTTTTATCTTTCTTTCTTTTAAATCATTTGATAAAATCTTGTGAGAAAAGTCATTTTTTGCTACAAGAAGAAGGCCAGAAGTATCTTTATCCAATCTATGAATGATACCAGGTCTTAAAACTCCACCAATCCTTGATAAATTTTTCGAGTAATAAAGAAGAGCATTTACAAGAGTTCCTTCTTTTTTATTTCCTACTGGATGTGTTAACATTCCTTGTGGTTTATTTACAACTATTATGTCATTATCCTCATAAACAATCTCAATGTTCAATTTTTCTGGTTTCAAATTTAGTGGTTCTGGCTCTTTTAAATTAATTTCAACCAAATCATTAACTTTAACTTTATAAGAAGGTTTTTTAATTGAACCATTAACATAAACACAATTTTCTTTTATCAATTTTTTAATAAATTCTCTACTTAAAGATGGGTTGGTTTTTTTTAAAAACAGATCAAGCCTTATATTTTCTTCTTTTGAAATTAATTTTATAAATCCATTTTCCATAAAAAAATCAACATAAGGACTATTCCTATCGTTATATATGAATCAGACAGATTAAAAACAGGAAAATTTTTCACACTTATAAAATCTATAACATATCCATATTTTAATCTATCAATTAAATTTCCTGAAATTCCTGAAATAATTAAAGAGATATTGAATGTTATAAAAAGAGTTTTAGGTTCTATTTTAATAAAAAAATATAAAAGAAGCATTAAAGCAATAAATGATATTATTATAAAAAAGTATCTACCTTCGGGGAATATACCAAAAATTCCACCCCTATTTTCAACTTTTTCAAATTTTAATAGGTCTTTAAATATATGAACTGTTTCATTATAATCTAAATTTTTAACTACAAAATATTTTGAAATTCTATCAAGAAAAATAAAAATCGATGTAAAAATTAAAAGATATATAAAATAATAAAATTTCATAATTTTATGATATCAAATTATCCCAATAATTTTTTTATTTTTTCTTTTAAAATTTTTTCTTCTAAAGGAATAAACAACAATTTATTTTTATTTTTTAGACCAGAAATGATTTTTATCCCCTTAATATTTAAAATGTCTTCAAGAAATTTTATTAACTCCTCATTTGCTTTGTTTTCAATTGGAGGTTTAGATATTTTAATATAAAGAATGTTATTTTTATACTATTTTATTAAATTTTTCTTTGAATTTGGGGTTACTTTTACAATTAAGTTCAAAATTTTAAAAGGGGAGAAGTTCCTCCCCTTTTTTTTCTATTTTACAGCATGACAGGAAACAAAATGGTCCTTCTTTATTTCTCTTTGTTCTGGTATTAATTCTCTACAAACTGGCATTGCTACAGGGCACCTTGTATGGAATACACAACCACTTGGTGGGTTAATTGGAGATGGTATATCACCCTGTAATACAGCTCTTTCTTTTTTAATTTCAGGATCTGGTATTGGAACTGAAGAGAGTAGTGCTTGAGTGTATGGGTGAAGTGGGCTATCGAATAGTTCATCATTTGCAGCTATCTCCATAACTCTGCCAAGATAGAGTACAACTATTCTATCGCTCATATGTCTTATAACTGCCATATCATGTGCAATGAATAGATATGTTAGATTTAGTTTTTCTTGAAGATCATTTAAAAGATTTATCACCTGGGATTGAATAGAAACATCAAGAGCAGAAACTGGTTCATCGCAAACAACAAACTTTGGATTCAAAATTATTGCTCTTGCTATCCCAATTCTCTGTCTTTGACCACCTGAAAACTCATGTGGATATCTGTTTATATATTCAGGTCTCAAACCAACAAGCTCCATTACTTCAACTACTCTATCAAGAACCTCTTTTCTTGTTTTGTAAATATTATGAACAACTAAGGGTTCTCCAATAATTTCAGAAATTGGCATTCTTGGATTTAGAGAACCATATGGATCTTGAAATATTATTTGAAAATTTCTTCTTAATCTTCTTAACTCTTCGCCTTTAAGTTTATTTATTATTGTGCCTTGAAAATTAATTTCACCTGATGTTGGAGGGTAAAGCATTAAAACTGTTTTTCCAATTGTTGTTTTCCCTGAACCTGATTCACCAACGAGTCCTAAGGTTTCTCCTTCATAAATATCAAAAGAAACATCATCAACAGCTTTAACATGTGCAATAACTCCTCCAAGAACTCCTCCATGGATTGGAAAATATTTTTTTAAGTTTTTTACACTAACCAATGGTTCACTCATTTTAAACTCCCATTCCTGGTTTCAGGTAGTTCCAGCATTTAACAAAATGACCAGGAGATATCTCTTCAATTTTAGGATCCTCTTCTCTACAAATCTTTGTTGAATATGGACATCTCGGATTAAAATAACAACCTTTTGGTAAATGATAAGGATTGGGAACAACACCTTCTATTATTGGTAATTTTTCTCCTTTAACTCTTTTTTTTGTAACAAGTGGAATTGAACTAAGAAGACCATATGTATATGGATGTTGTGGAGATTTAAATATCGTTTTAATATCTGAATATTCAACTATCTTACCAGAGTACATAACTGCAACATTATCAGCCATCTCAGCAATAACTGATAGATTATGTGTGATTAAAAGAATTGCCATTCCAATTTTTCTTTTTAAATCTTTCATAAGTTCAAGTATTTGTGCTTGAATTGTAACATCAAGTGCTGTTGTTGCTTCATCGGAAATTAGTAAATCTGGATTACAGGACAAAGCCATAGCTATCATAACTCTCTGTCTCATACCACCGGACATCTGATGTGGATATTCATCATATCTTTTTTCAGGGTCTGGAATTCCTACCAAATCAAGCATTTCAATTGCTCTTTTTTTTGCCTCTTCTTCTGTTACATCTTGATGTACTAAAATTGCCTCACTTATCTGATATCCAACAGTAAAAACAGGATTTAAAGATGTCATAGGTTCCTGGAAGATCATTGAAATTTGACTACCTCTTATTCTTCTCATTTCTTCTTCGCTTTTTTTAAGAATGTCTTCTCCTTTAAACCAAATCTCTCCGCCAACAATTTTTCCTGGTGGCCAAGGTATTAATCTCATTATAGAAAGAGATGTAACTGATTTTCCACATCCAGATTCTCCAACGAGACCAAGAGTTTCTCCAACACTTATCTTAATATCAACTCCATCAACTGCTCTTACAACTCCTTCATCTGTATAAAAAAAGGTTTGTAAATCTTTTGTCTGAACAAGAATATCATCTTTCATAATAGTCTCCTTTAAATTTTCAATCTTGGATCAAGAGCATCCCTTAGGCCATCTCCAAAGAAATTGAAAGCAAGTACAGTTATGAAGATTAGAATTCCTGGATAAAAAACAAGAAATGGTGCTCTCCAAATATAATTTTGTGCACCTTGGAGCATATTACCCCAACTTGCAGTAGGAGCTTGAACGCCAAAGCCAAGAAAACTAATCGAAGCCTCATAAATAATAGAACTACCAATTCCAAGAGTAGTACCTATTATAATATAAGCCAACGTATTTGGTAGGAGATGCTTAAACATAATTCTTGAAGGAGGAACACCTATAGCTCTTGCGGCTTCGGTGAATTCCTGTTCTTTTAAAGAAAGAATTATACCTCTTACAAGTCTTGCATCTGTCATCCAGCCAAAAACAACTATTACGAATATAAGTTGTAGAATTCCTTTACCGATAACTGATGCAAGAGCAATAAGAAGAGGAATTGTTGGAAGGCACAAAAATATATCTGTAATTCTCATAAGTATATTATCAACGGTTTTTCCGTAATAACCTGCAATAAGTCCAACAACAGCACCAACAAGAGCAGCAGAAATTGAAGCACTAAATCCTATAAGAAGCGAGATTCTACCTCCATATAATAATCTTGCTAAAACATCTCTTGCAAAATCATCAGTTCCTAAAGGATGTCTAACACCATTGGGATCAACAGCCCCAGGGCTTAGTAATTCATAGGGACCCTCTATTTGATAGTTAGGATCTACTCTATAAATTAATGGTCCTATCAAGCATATGATAATTATGATTATAAGCATATACATTCCAACCATAGCGAGCTTATGTTTTTTTAATCTCTTCCATACCATTTTCCAGTAACTAAATTCTTCTGGAGAAATTAATTCTTCTCTTGCTTCTTCTGTAGTTATATCTCTTGCCATTATTGCCTCCTATTTATGTATATCTAATTCGTGGGTCAACAATTGCATATACGATATCTGCAATAAGATTAAAAAATATTGTAAGAAAACCTATAAGTAAAAGACAAACCATTGCAGTCGGGAAATCATTTTTAGTAATGGCATTAAGAGTTAATTGACCCATACCAGGAATATTAAAAACAAATTCAGTTATTGCTGCTCCACTAACAATACCAGGAATAGAAAGAGCAACAAGTGTAACTATTGGTATCAAAGCATTTCTTAAGGCATGTTTGTATATTACAACTCTTTCTGGAAGACCTTTTGCTCTTGCAGTTCTTATATAATCTTGTCTTACGACCTCTAACATAGAAGATCTCATATATCTTGACCAAGGACCCATAGAATTAAAAGCAAGAACAATAACAGGCATAACTAAATATTTCAATCGATCAACAAATCGAACCCAGAAAGGTTCACTCAAAATACCAGGTGTCATAATTCCGCCAGGAGGTAAAAGTGGCATACCATTTATTTGAATGACTAAGGAAAATAATATCATAAGCATTAAACCAAACCAGAATGTAGGCATTGACATTCCAAAAAATGATAAAGATGTTACTAAGTAATCAACAAAAGAATATTGATGGACTGCGGAATAAATCCCAATTGGTATCGCAACTATTAGAGCCACAAGAAAAGATATCCCCATAACTTGAAGTGTTATGGGAATTCTTGCCATAACAACATCGTAAGACATTCTCCCAGGATAAAGAAGTGATGGACCCCAATCTCCTTTAAAAATAGAAAATAACCATTTGAAATATCTTAAATATACAGGTAAATCAAAACCCCATTGGTGTTGTAAACGTCTGATATCTTCTATTTTTACTCTTGGATTTTCCATTAAAGCAGCAAAAGGATCACCAGTAAGACTTAAAATAATAAAAACCAAAAAAGAGATTCCTAATATAAGAGGAATCATTTGTAAAAGTCTTCTAATGATATAGTTTCTCATCTACTCACCTCTTTAAAAAAAAGCCCCAGCGATAATCGCTGGGGCAATAACCTATTCTAACCTGAAATTAATTAACTCCCCAATACCAGAATGGGCAGTTCCATGAGACATAAATTGTTCCACCCACTGGGAAGTCATAATTAACAAACCCTTTTCTCACAATATCAGGATATTGTCTATTTTCAAGATAAATAGTCGGGATATCTTCTGCAAATATCTCTTGAATTCTTTTATAATGAGGTGAACAAAGTTCGGCGTCGAGTTCACTTGTAACAAATTCTATCTCCTTATCCATTTCAGGATTACTATATCTATCAACATTCTGTCCTGACCAACCATTTGCCTCTGAAGGTATAAATTTTGAATGGTACTGATTAATTGCAGCGCTTTGATCAATAATATCATACATAACACCATGAAGTCCAATTATATATGTTCCTTTATCTTCACTATCCAATAATGCATTGAAGTCCATAGGGTTATGTTCTATTTTTATACCAACTTTCTTTAACATTGGTTCCATTACAGTTACTTCTCTTTCTCTAAATTCTGCACCTATTGCATATGGTATCTTTAGAATGGCTTTTGATCCATCTGGAAGTATTCTAATTCCATCTGATCCCATTGTCCAACCTGCTTCATCAAGTAATTTATTTGCAATTTCA
>JAAYUH010000221.1 GCA_012517755.1 bacterium
CTTTATCAAAACGTTTTATTGCTTTATCTTGTTGGTTAAATGCTCCAACGATATTGTGCCCAGTAAAAGTTTCTTCTATATGACCATTTAAAGCACCAGTACTATCCCATTGAGCTATAAAGTATTTTTGAGATCTCCTCATAATAAACATTGTTACCAAAAATGATAGAGGAATAATTGCAAGAGATATCCAAGATAGAAGTGGGCTTATAGAAAACATCATTATTAAAACACCTACTACTATAGCTATAGCATGAACTATCTGAGTAATTGTTTGTTGAAGTGTATGTGCTATATTATCTACATCATTAGTTACACGACTCAAGATATCTCCATGAGAGTGATTATCATAATATTTTAAAGGAAGTTTTGAAAGTTTGTTATCAACATCTCGTCGTAAATTATATACAACATTTTGAGCTACACCAGCCATTGTATATTGCTGTAACCATTGAAAGAAAGCAGCTAAAATATATATAACTAAAAGAGTAAGCAATAGATGTAATAAAGCATTAAAATCTACACCTTTTCCTGGTGTTATATCCATTGCTGATATCATATCTGCAAATTGATTTTCACCTCTAAGCTTTAACATTTGTATTACTTGATCTTTAGTTGTACCTGCCGGTAAATTTTTACTTATTATACCTTCAAATAGTTTATTAGTGGCTCTACCCATCATCTTTGGTGACATTATTGTAAATGTCACACTAATAATTGTGAATATAATTACCAATAACATAGGAAAAGCTTGAGGTTTAAGATAGGTCATAAGACGTTTAAGAGTGCCTTTGAAGTCCTTAGCTTTTTCACCAGACATTGCAGCAGCTCTTCCACCACCAAATCCACCATGTCTTCTTGGTTTAACTTTGGGTTCATTATTTGTATTATTATTGTTTGTACTCATTAATTTCCTCCTCTGAAAGTTGCGAATATACTATATCACGATAAACATCGCAAGTATCCATTAACTTATTATGATTGCCTATTCCAGCTATAGTACCATCGTCATTTAAAGTTATAATCTGATCAGCATCCATAATAGTGCTTACACGCTGTGCAACAATAATAACAGTAGA
Organism: bacterium; assembly: GCA_012517755.1. Lineage (GTDB taxonomy): Bacteria > Caldisericota > Caldisericia > B22-G15 > B22-G15 > JAAYUH01. Next base: position 1,080 of record JAAYUH010000221.1, read on the forward strand.
ATTTACAGTTTCATTTTTAAGTGCTAATCTAAGCCTTGCATCTGTTTTAAAATCAAGAGCTGAAAAGCTATCATCAAATACATATATTTCTGGTTTTTTAACCAACGCTCTTGCAATAGCTAATCTCTGCCTTTGACCTCCTGAAAAGTTAACACCTCCTTGATCAACTGGTGCATATAATCTATCGGGTAACTCCATTACAAAATCTTTAGCCTGTGCTACCTCTAATGCATGCCACAACTCTTCATCAGTAGCATTTTCATTTCCATATCTCAAATTGTCAGCTATTGTTCCACTAAAAAGAAATGCCTTTTGAGGAACTAATCCTATTCTATCTCTTAAATCCTTTAATGGTATATCACGTATATCTATATCATCAATTTTTATGCAACCATTAGTGACATCATAAAAACGTGGTATTAGATTAACGAGGGTGCTTTTCCCACATCCTGTACTTCCTATTATAGCAGTAGTTTCACCTGGTATTGTCTTAAAAGATATATCTTTAAGTACTGGCTCTTCTGCACCTGGATATCTAAAATCCACATTCCAAAATTCTACACTTCCTTTTGCAATAATAGGTACTATAGGATTATTTTGGTCTTTTATTGATGGTTCAGTATTAAGTACATCTAAAATACGTTCAGCTGATGCCTCAGCCCTTGGCATCATTATGAACATAGCCATTGCTATCATAACTGACATCATTATCTCCATAATATATGTCAAAAAAGCTGTAAGATTTCCTATAGGCATAGCACCACTATCTATTCTATGTCCACCAAACCATATTATAGCTACAATTGATATGTTCATAACAATCATAAGTGATGGAATGGCAAATGCAATAATTCTATTTACTCTCAATGTAGTAGATGTAAGATCGCGGTTTGCTTCATCGAAACGTCTCTTTTCATAATCTGATTTCACAAATGCTCTTATAACTCTAACACCCATTAATTTTTCACGCATAATTTGGTTAACACGGTCTATTTTTACCTGAATTGAACGAAATATTGGTATAGTTTTTACCAGAAGAATTCCAACTAATGCTACCATAATAGGAACTATTATTATTATAGAGTAGGATAAAACCACATCTTGTCTCAAAGCCATTATAATACCACCTATACACATAATAGGAGCCATTACCATAAGATTTAAACCAATAAACATTAACATCTGCATTTGATGGACATCATTAGTGTTGCGTGTGATTAGTGATGGTGTACCAAATTTATCAAGATCAGCTTGTGAAAAACTTTCTACTTTATAGAAAATAGCCCTCCTCATATCTTTTCCAAAACTCATAGAAATTTTAGAACTTAAATATGAAGAAGCTATAGCACAAACTGCTAAAATTAAAGTTACTCCTAACATAAAAAGTCCAGTATTTGTGATGTATTTAATATCACCTTTAGCAATACCATTGTTAATAATATCAGCATTCAAATTTGGTAAATAAAGATTAGATATAGCTTGTATAGAAAGTAATATTATAGTAAGTGTAAGTTGTTTCCAATAGGGTTTTAAAAATTTTATAAATAAATCCTTCATATAGATGCTTCTCCTTCCTTTTTAAAGCTTGTTTAATATGTTTGAACTTATAATGTTAAGCCAACTAACCAAATTATTTTTCTGATCGCAACTTAAATTATTTAAACTTGTATTTATAATATCAGCTAAAATATCATTTAATATACTTAACATATCTATACCAGCATCAGTTAAATATATTCGGCTTAGACGTTGATCATGTTCATCATCTTTACGTATTATTAATCCTGCTTTTTCTAACTTTTGTAGCATATGTGTAACAGTGGGTGGCGCAACATGCATCTTTTCAGCGAGATCTCGTTGGCTTATTCCTGAATTTTGATTGATAAACCAAAGGCACACTGCCTGACCTGGATAGATCCCTTTTTCAGAGGTTAGTTTGAATAGAAGCTGACTATGGAAGCGTATAAATTTAAAAAAAGAGTGAAATACCTCAAGAGAAACAGGATCTATTCGTTCTATATTTAAAAAAGATGTATCATCTGATTCGTTCGCATACAATAGATTTAACCTCCTTTTAAAAAAATTATTTAACTAACTAAAGGTTAGCATATAAACTAATAGTTAGCTAAACAATCAATATTTTACAGCTCATATTATTTTTGTCAAGAGGTTTGTTAATTAGGTCAGTGAAAAGTATTTAAACTTTAATTCCTGTTAACCAGGAATCTATATTGCTTATGGAAATTCTAAATTCAAGTTTTTTAATTTTTAGGGTAAAAGAATGACAAAAAATAGGATTTTTTAGAGTTTTTCTGTTAATGATAAATTGATGGATATAAAAATTAATTTATATAAATACTACAAAATTAAACAACTATATAATAATAAAAAATCTATTTAGAAAAACAATAAACATTTTAATTTATAAAGTTAACTTTCTAACCTTTTTTTCTTGTTTTACATCCGCTCTTTGAAGGTTTTTTTGTAGTTTTTTCTTTTTTCTGTTCTTCTTTAGTTTCATTTTTCTTTTTAGCCATTTTTGACTCCTTTGAATTTTTTACTTTTTACCTTTTTTAGAGGTTGTTTTTTTTGTCATTGTTTTTTTAGCAGTTTTTTTAGCAGTTGCTTTTTCAGTTACTTTTTTTGTAGATTTCTTAACAACCTTTTTTGGTGTTGATTTTTTTACTTCTTCCTTCTTTTTTTCCATTTTTACCTCCGAATTTTAGAATTTTTTAGTATATATTTATTGATAAATTATAAATATCATTTTGTCAATAGTTTTTAAGGTACAATCTTTCCCCAATTTTGAGATAAAATTATCAAATCAATTCCATTTACTCTTAAATCATTATTAAAATCACAATTAGGATTCCAATTTGGATCTGATGGAGTTGAGCCAAATGCTTGCATTAAGAGAATTAAATCAAGACCATTAACAATTTTATCTCCATTTGCGTCTCCTAAAACACCAACACTCTCAAGAATTTTTATCTCATTAACAAATGTTTTGCAAGGTATAAAAAGTGGAGAAGAATCATACAAGGAAAGATTTGTAAATTTTAATTTCAAATCACCTTTAGAAATTGTTCTAAAAGTAACTTTAAAAAGTGAACCACTACCTGAGATACCTTTTTGAGAAGTCCTTATAGCTTGCAAAATAGCATATCCTTCAAGATTAAATATTTTATATGAATATATAGGTTTTATACCATCGCTACCAAGAAATGTACTTTCTTTTATCTCTTCAATCTGAACTAAATTTGGATCAAAATTCAAGAAAAAGTTTGCAGATATAACATTTTCAACATTATTTATTATTATGTCCACAGTAAATATTTCATTTGAATTTACTGTGACTTGAGAAGGAAGAATTGAAATATTACTATTTTTTGGTTGATGAGCAACAATTATTACATTTGCAGTTCTTACCTTTCCTCCACTTTCACCTTTAATTACCAAAGTATATGTTGTGCTTTCTAAATTTTGAGATGTATCTATGGTTAAATAAGAGGTATCAATAAAAGATGGCATTTTATTTGGATTAAAAGAATAAGATAGTCCTTGTGGAAGAGGTTGATTTAAACCGTCGAGTGTTAAATTTACATCATCTTTAAAGATATTGTCTCTTTTTACTTTAACAACAAAAAATAAGCTCTCCCCAACAGTAACATTCCTTTCTATTGGTGGCTCTACTTCTATTTTAAAATCACCTGTTGGTTTTATAACAATATTTAATGGTATTGTAGTAGTAAAACTCTTTCCACCGCCTTTTCCAATAATTGTTATAAGATAAGACCCAGGGGTAGTGTCTAATGACGTATTTATCGTTAAAGTGCTCGTCTGTCCACTATATATCTCTTTTGGCTGAAAAACATAATTACAATTTGCTGGAAGATTTGAAATTGTAAGTTTTACTTTTTCATTAAATCCTCCAGATGCTTCCATATATATTCTATATATACCAGTTTCACCTTGATAAACAGTCGAAAGTACACTTTGTATATTTAAAGTAAATGAACCTGGCACTTGCTCTTTTACTTTAACACTTATATCTTTTGTTCTTACCTTTTCTCCACTTACTCCCTTTATTCTTATAGTATATGATTGAACAATAGCATTTAAAAGTGGCTTTATTGTTAACTGTGAATTTTTATTTGCAGATGAAATTGAAGAAGGATTAAATTCATATTGAATATTTTGTGGTGGATTTTCAATAGATAGATTTATAACTCCATCAAAACCACCATAAGGTGTAAAAGATACATTAAAAGATACTTCATCTCCAATATAAACCTCGCCAGATTCAGGAGTTACATTCAAAGCAAAATATGGTTCAATATTTACTGATAATCTTATTTCTCTTATTCTTCTTGAAACTAAACTTTTTCCTACAACTTTTAAGTTATATGTACCTGAAGGAACATTTTCAGTTACATTAATTGTTAAGGTTGATGTTCTAATTTCATTGGTTAGAGTTTGTGGTTCAAAATTATAGATTAAATTTTGAGGAGCTCCTTCAAGAAAAAGATTAACTCCACCTGAGAAATTAGAAAAAGGAGTTATATTTATTGTAAATTTTGCTTCTCCTCCAACATAGGTAACTGCACTGTCTGGAGTAACAGTTATATCAAAATCATTTTCGAAAAAGGCATAAAGGTAATGATCTTGAGAGGTAACAAAAATACCTCCTTCTGCTATTGCTGGAGAGGATTGAATCTCACCAGCAGTTTCATATTCCCATAGTTTAACTCCACTTCTTCTATTTAATCCATATATTTTTTTATCATCAGAGCCAAAATATATAAAATCTCCAGAAATTGCAGCAGAACTTTCAATTTTTCCTCCTGCTTGAAATGGAAATCCTGCTCTTATTGTAGATGTACTTTTTTCAATTGAATAGAATCTTCCAAGTTCATCTCCAATATATATTGAATCATCTCCGACTGCTGCTGTTGCTGAAAAATGACTATTTGTAGAAAATTCTCTAACAAAAGTCAAAATGGATGTTAGAAATATAACTTTACCATTTTCATAAGCATATTGTGATTTTACTGGAACATATAGATAATTTCCATCTGTTGAAATTGTTGAATAATTTTGAAATGCTGTAATACCAGAAATCTTATAAGAAGCAAGAGGTGCTGTCCCGCCAAGAACATCAATTGCATAAACATAACCATCAAATGTTAAAACATAAACAACTCCACCTAAAACACAAGGCGAACCTCTGACTCCATGATTTGAAAGAGGGAATCTCCATATTAAATTGCCTGTTTCAGCATCAATTGCATAAACATAAGATTCAATACCATTTGTAGCAAATATAACTTTCCCTTCAGCATAAACCGGGGAACCCTCTGCTTGCCCTCTAAATATATCTCTATTTGTAAAATCTGAAAATTCCCACAGTTTTTCTCCAGTTATTGCATTAAAAGCATATAGGCCACTATTTCTATTAACATCTCCTCCTGAAGTAACATATATTTTACCATTATTATATAAAGGTGAACCTGTAATTAAATTAGGTGTTTGATATGTCCACTTTGGTTGCCAAGTTCCACCTGATATAACTACATTTTTTGCATCATTTATACTGAATGCATATAGATAGCCATTATAATCTCCAACATATACATATCCATTTACAACTATAGGAGATGATTTTGAGTTTGATGATAGTTGTGCTCTTGCAATTGGATCATCTTTTTTTGGAAGTTTCAATGGATCGACTATGATATCACTAACTCCTGTATGCCTTATATCTTTCATAAAAATTGGCCATATTGATTGTTGAATATTTACTCCCTTTACTATCCCTAAAAAAGAAGTTGCTATCAAAAATAAAATTGTTACTAATGAAAAAAATTTATTTTTCATTTTTCCTCCTCAATATTTAGGATATGTTATTGTTATAATTTGTAAATCTGGATCCCAATCAACCTGAGCCCCAAGAGCTTCTGATACAAATCTTAAAGGTACAACAGTTCTTCCACCACCTATTTCAGGAATTTCTATTACCTTTGGGGGTACCTCTAAATAATATCTTTCATCATTAACAAGAGCCTCTTTTTTGCCAACCCACAAAATAATATTTTTATCTTCAAGTGTAATTGTGATTTTTTGTTCTTTCTCTTCCCAACCAACATTTGCTCCAAATGTTTCAGCAACAAATCTTAAAGGTACAAGAGTTCTTCCACTTTCTATAAAAGGAGCAAGTTCAAGAATAACTGTCTTATCATTGATTACTGCCATTAAATTTCCTATTTGAAGTCTTATTATTGTTCTTCTTTTGTATAAAATAGTAATTTTTTTGCTTGTTTCATTGCCTGCTTTATCAATTGCAGTTACTAATATATCATTTGTTCCTTCATCAAGGGTATATGAAATTTTAAATTCACCTGTTTGTTCATCTGTTGTTACTAATGTATCTTTAACTTTTACACTAATA
>JAAYUH010000222.1 GCA_012517755.1 bacterium
AAACCCCCAAGTTTTTGATCAAAATCATTGGGCTTTATCATACCTTTATTTAATATATGAAATATAACTCTATCTACTAATATTGGTTTAAAAATTTCAGATACATCAAGATTTAAAGTAAATCTTCTAAAATTAGTTGTATGTAAAAAACCGATTCTTGGGTCAAGGTGTGTTTTGTATATTTCTGAAAGAATAGTTGTATATAAAATAGAATTACCAAAACTTATTAAAGCATTCATCCTATTTTTTGGAGGTCTTTTTGTTCTATCATCCATCGAAAAATTTTCATCATCTACAATATAATCAAAGGCATTATAATAAATTTCTCTTATGTTTCCTTCTATAGCCATAAGTTGATCAATGTCTTTTTGAAAAGAAATTAATTCTTTTAAATTATCAATTTTTGAAATTATTTGTTCAAGATTAATATCTCTTGAATTATAATAATTTAAAACTTTTTTAATATTTTCAGAAGCACCAAAAACAAATTTTTTTGCTAAATTTAACCTTTTTTCTCTATCGATATAATTTTCTGCTTGTTTTAGAATCATAAATCCTGAATTATAATGTTCTCTTGGGTAGTATGTGCCGACATAATAACCATAATAGTTATAGAAGTGAAGAACAATCTCATTTTTAGATAGAAATTCTAAAATTTCTTTATTAATTGTAACTTCACCGAAAAGATGAAGTTCATTAGTATTTTCAATTGGTATAAATTTTTTTATACCTTTATCACCTTCAAAATATATTGTATTTTGTTTTCTTTTTAAATCACCATTTGAAAAAATAAAAATACTTCCTTTCATGACCAACAAAACTCTCTATAGGCACAATGAGTGCAAAATCTTATTCTTTCTTTATTTGGAGGGTAGTCTTTTTCTATTATATTTTCAATTTCTTTAATGGCTATTTTCAACTCATTTTCAATTTCATCTGTTAGAAAAACTGGAATCTTTTTTCTCTCTTTTGGTATCAAAATTTCCCCTTTAGCATTTATTCCGCTTTCTTTTAATTTTAAGAGATAAAAAGAAAGTTGCATAATTATATTTTTTTCATATTTACTTGATTTTTTAACTTCACAAATCAATATATTTTCTTTATCCTTTTTAACTAAGTCAATTTTCATATTATCTAAATCATAAAATTTTCTTTCTCTTTTATAAAAATTTTCTTCTATATACCTTCCTATTGATAAAAAGGGATCATCCTGATCGGGTGTAATTTCATGTCCCATAAACCAAAGTTCTCTTTTACAAACATAATAAGATGCAATTAATGTACCATTTAAAGTTGGAATATTATACCTCTTTTATCCATTACCAAATCGCAAATTGCTTATCTACTTTGAAACCTGTTACAGAATCATAATAATCTGATAAACTATTGTAATTTACATAACCAAAACCATTAACAATTGGTGGAAAATTATCTGTCTTGTTTGGAACAGATATTACAAATTTATAGAAGTCTTTCTTAATTTTATCAAATTGTTCTCTTCTTTTATTTAAATCTTTAATTTCTTTAATTTCACAATATCTTTCCCAAACCTTTTTGGCCTCTTCGTTAACTTCCACAAATACATCAAGCTTGATAAAGTTTTGTTCAATCAGAGCAAAATCAGAAATTCCAACTCCATTTCCAAGCACATTTGAATATCTTAATCTATTTAAAGCATCGATAAATTCGTCTGAAGTATCGGGTGATAACTTAGCTTGCAAAACTGAATAATACTCATTAACAAGCTTGCATAGTTTGACTTCGTTGTAAGAGCTACTTTTTTGCAAAATATTCCTTGTGGTATTTAAAAGGACTGCATCGTATATGTACGAGGAGAATGGCCTTCTCTCATCAACCAAATTTACGACATATACTTTACCTTTATCATTCCAATTTCTATTACATCGACCTGATGCTTGAACAATACTATCAAGCGGTGCAAAATCTCTATATACAAT
>JAAYUH010000223.1 GCA_012517755.1 bacterium
AATCTGAACTAACTGATTTGATAAAAAAATACAATGTAGATTTTGTGGTTTTTTCTTATTCTGATGTTTCACATGAATATGTTATGCATAAAGCTTCACTTTCACTTTCAAGTGGTGCAAACTTTATGTTGCTTGGTCCAAAAGATACTCAAATCAAAAGTATAAAGCCAGTTATTTCAATATGTGCAACAAGAACAGGCAGTGGCAAAAGTCAAACGACAAGAAAAATTACCGAAATTCTAAAAGAAATTGGTTTAAAACCAGTTGTTATTAGACATCCTATGCCTTACGGTGATTTAGAAAAACAGAGAGTTCAAAGGTTTGAAAAAATTGAAGATATGGATAAAGAAAATTGTACTATAGAAGAGAGAGAAGAGTATGAACCACATATAAATAGAGGAATAGTAGTTTATGCAGGTGTAGATTATGAAGATATACTAAGAAATGCAGAAAAAGAAGCAGATATTATTGTATGGGATGGAGGAAATAACGATTTTCCATTTTATAAATCTGATTTACAAATTGTTGTTGTCGACCCATTAAGAGCTGGTAATGAAACTACATATCATCCTGGAGAAGTAAATTTCCTATCTGCAGATGTAATTGTTATTAATAAAGTTGACACATCTTCTTTTGAAAACATTCAAAAGATACGAAGTGCAATATATGAAAAAAATCCAGATGCTATAGTTGTTGAGGCAGCCTCCCCTATTTTTATATATAATTATGAAAAGATTAAGGGGAAAAGAGTAATTGTTGTTGAAGATGGACCTACATTAACTCATGGTAATATGTCATATGGAGCAGGATTTGTTGCAGCAAAAAAATATGGTGCTAAGGAGATTGTTGATCCTCACCCATATATTAAAGGTTCTATTAAAGAAGCATTCGAAAAATATCAACAATTAGGACAAATTATACCTGCTCTTGGTTATGGTGAAAATCAACTTAAAGAACTCGAAGAGGTAATAAATTCAATTCCTGCTGATCTTGTGATAGTGGCTACACCTATAAATCTTGGAAGGATAATAAAAATTAATAAAGAAAATGTTAGAGTTCTTTATGAATTACAAGAAATTGGAAAACCCGATTTAAAAGAGATAATTTCAAAAAAATTTAAAAAATGATATTTCTCTTTTTGCTAATAATCTTTTTACCAATTCTGTTTTTAATTTTTATTTTACCTATTGGTTATTTAATCCATGGTTTTCTAAATTTATTGACAATTCCTCTTCAGATAATTGAAATTGCAATTAACAGGAAACTAAGAAAAAATCATGCTCTTGAGCATGCAACAATAAACGTTTTAGAAGAAAGAGTTGGAAGAAAAAATATTTTCTCAGGATATGCAAGAGAAAATGGTTTCTATGTTTTTGGACCAGCATCACCATACGAAATTTTTTCTTCAAGCATAGAAGGAAGAGAAAGATTAATCAATGGTGAAAAAAATCTCGCAATTCATAATAGATGTGGAACAAGTATTGCTGTTGCAAGTTTTTTAACCTTTCTTGTTTTTTTAATCCTTCTAATCTTAACCCACTCTATAAATATTCTTTTACTTTTACTTGCTTTTTTGATAGGAGAAATTTTGGGTCCTCCACTTGGAAAACTAACTCAAGCATATTTTACAACTGATGCAAATGTAAGTGATATAAAAATTGTTGATATTGAGTATAATCCAAAAAATATTTTTGGACCCTTTGGAATTACATATCCATCAAGATCATCTTCTTTTTTTATAAAAACAACAGAAGTAGAAAAATTTAAAGTTTTATGAAAAATTTCTTTAACTTAATTAGGGTTAATCATTGGATAAAAAATCTATTTGTTTTTGCTCCACTTTTATTCTCTAAAAACCTTTTTAACAAATCTTTTTTTCTACAAACTTTTGTATCTTTTATCTTACTTTCATTGTTAACAAGTGGCCTTTATGTTTTTAATGATATAAAAGATTTAGAAAATGACAAACTTCATCCAATAAAAAAAGAGAGACCTTTAGCAAAAGGGATTTTTTCAAAAAATTTTGCATTAATAATTTCAATTTCTTTTATTTCAATTTCTCTAATTTTTTCATTTTTTTTAAATTACAAATTAACACTCCTTTTTATTTTTTATATTTTTATTAACATTTTGTATACAATCTATTTTAAAAAAATAGTTATCATAGATGTTTTTGTAATTGCTTTAAATTTTATATTGAGAATTTTAACAGGCTCTATAGCAACAGGAATTAATATTTCAAGTTGGTTAATTCTTTGCACACTTTTTCTATCACTATTTTTGGGATTTTCAAAAAGAAGATTTGAAATTATATCTTTAAAAGAAAATGCAAATAGACATCGAGAAGTTCTCTCTTCTTACTCTGTGGACTTTCTTGATAAAATAATTGTTGTTTTATCTACTTCAACAATTCTATCTTATGCATTGTATACAGTATCGATCGAAACAAAAGAAAAATTTGGAGAATCTCTTGTTTATACAATCCCATTTGTTATTTATGGAATTTTAAGATATTTATATTTAATTTATAAAACAAATGAAGGAGAACCGACAAAGCTCGTAACTTCTGATATCCCTCTTATATTAACAATTACTTTTTGGATTATAACTTCTATTATTTTTATTTATAGATAAATTTATTATAATCTATTATAAAAGAGGTGCTATTTTGATAAGAGATTATAAAGATTTTAAACCAAAAATTGGAAAGAAGTCTTGGATAAGTGAAACTGCCTATATTATAGGAAATGTTATTATTGGAGATAATGTAGGTGTTTGGTTTGGTGCTGTTATAAGAGGAGATGTAAACTCAATAATAATTGGTGATGATACAAATATTCAGGATAATTCAGTTATTCATTCTGAACCTAACTATCCAACAAAAATTGGAAAAGGTGTTACAATAGGACACAATTCAATTGTACATGGTTGTGAAATAGGTGATAACACTCTTATAGGTATGGGTTCAATCATTTTAAATGGCGCAAAAATTGGAAATAACTCAATAGTTGGTGCAGGTTCTATTGTTACAGAAGAAAAAGTTTTTGAAGATAATTCATTGATACTCGGTACACCTGCAAGATTTTTGAGAAAATTGACAAATGAAGAGATAAACAGAATAAAACAGAATGCAAAAGCATATATATCTCTAAAAGATCAGTATTTAAAATAATTTTATCTATTATAACTTTTGAGGTATAAATGAGTTTAAGAGAGAGAATCGAGGTCGCAAAAGAAGAGAGAGAAGGAGATGTTATTTTAAAAGATGTAAAAATTGTTAATGTTTTTGATAACTCTATTGAAGAAGGAGACATTATTATTTATGAAAATGAAATTGTCGGAGTTGGAAAATATAATAAAGCAAAAGAGATTTACAATTTAAAAGGATATTATGCTTCACCTGGCTTAATAGATAGTCATATACACATAGAAAGTACATTTTTAACACCAGGTGAATTTGCAAAAGCTGTTATACCCCAAGGCACTTTATGTGTTATTGCTGATCCTCATGAAATTGCAAATGTATCAGGAATAAGAGGTATAAAATATATTTTGAATGCCTCAGAAAATTTGCCTATGGATATATTTTTTATGTTACCTTCTTGTGTTCCTTCTTCGCCTTACGAAAATTCAGGTGCAAGATTAAATATAGAACATCTCTATCCATTTTTATCAAATGGAAGAGTTCTTGGACTTGGTGAAATGATGAACTATCCTGGTGTATTAAATTGTGATGTAGATGTTTTAAGAAAATTGGAATATTTCGAAAATAAAATTATAGATGGACATGCTCCATTTTTACTTGGTAATAATCTCAACGCATACATAACAGGAGGTATCAAATCTGATCATGAATGCACAAATTTACCAGAAGCAAGAGAAAAGTTAAAAAAGGGAATGTGGATAATGATAAGGGAAGGAAGTGCTGCTAAGGATTTAGATGCTTTATTTCCATTAATTGATACAAATACTTATCCTCAAATTTTATTATGCACAGATGATAGACATCCAAAGGATTTGATTAAAGAGGGTCACATCAACTCAATTTTAAAAAAACTTGTAAAAAAGGGGCTTGATCCAGTTTTATCAATAAGACTTTCAACATTAAATCCTTCAAGATATTTTAATTTATCTAAAATCGGAGCCATAGCTCCTAATTATTATGCAAATATTGTTGTTTTCTCAGATTTAAATAATTTTGAACCTCTTCTTGTTTTTCATAAAGGTAATCTTGTTGCAAAAGAGGGAATTCCGATGTTCTCCTATGAAAGAACAAAATCAGAAGGTGGAGTAAAAAATACTGTTAATATTAAAACCTTAACATATGATAAAGTAAGAATTAAAGCATTAAAGGAATATATTAATGTAATCGGAGCTTCTTCGAATTCATTAATTACTGAAAAATATGTTTTTAAAGCAAATATTGAGGATGGATATATAATATCTGACACAAAGAGAGATATTTTAAAAATAGTTGTAGTTGAAAGACATAAAGCAACAGGAAATGTAGGAATTGGATTTATTAAAGGATTCAAATTAAAATCAGGTGCAATAGCGTCTTCAATTGCTCATGATCATCATAATATTGTATCTATTGGAACAAATGATAAAGATATATTACTTTCAATTTCCATACTTGAATCTTATGGCGGAGGAATATCAGTTGCAAAGGATGGTAAAATTTTGCATTTATTATCTCTTCCTTATGGAGGTTTAATGACAGATAGAAGTGCAAAAGAAGTTAATGAAGAATATAATAAATTGCTTTTTATTGCAAAAAAACTTGGTACAGAACTAGAAGATCCCTTCATGACTCTTTCTTTTATGGCGCTTCCTGTTATTCCTCACTTAAAAATCACTGACATTGGATTAGTGGACACAGATACTTTTAAAGTTATATCAATTTTTGATACTGGAGGATAAATATGAAAATAATAATAGGCGGGATGATTTATTATAATGGAAAACTTGAAAATTTTGATATTTTAATTGAAAAGGAATCAATAATAGGTATTGGTAGATTTTCCACTGAGGGTAAAGAAATAATTGATGCGACAGGTTTAATTGTTTTACCTGGCGGTATAGATATGCATGTTCATTTTAATGATCCCGGATTTACTCATAGAGAAGATTTTGAAACAGGAAGTAAAGCAGCGATATCTTCAGGAATAACAACTGTAGTTGATATGCCATGTACTTCAATTCCTCAAATAAAAAATAGAGAATCTCTCTTTATTAAATTAGATTCTATTAAAAATAAGGCTTTTTGTGATTATGCTTTCTATGGGGGTATAACAGGTGATATGGTCAGAGCTTCAAGCTTTAACGATCTGATTGAACTACACAATGAAGGTGTTATTGGATTTAAGATTTATGGTTATTCTTCTGCTCCATATTACGAAAATTTATCCTATGGAGAAATGTACGAACTTTTTACATTTTTAAAGAAAGAGGATATTTTATTTACAATTCATGCTGAAGATTTCTCAATAATAGATTATTTTATGGAGAAAACAAAAAATAACAAAAATTTAAAAGGTGGAGAAGCATGGATAAAAGCAAGACCATATATAGCAGAGCCAATTTCAATCTGGAATACTTCAAGATTAATAAAAGATACAAACCTAAGATTACATATTGCCCATTTATCTACAAGTGAAGGCGCTAAAATTGTTAAAGAAAGGAAAAACGAGGGAGTAAAAATAAGTTGTGAAGTAACACCACACCATCTTTTATTAACTTATGATGATTTAATCAAAAATCCAATATTAGTAAAAACATCCCCTCCTGTTAGATGCTATGAAAATAGAGAACTGTTGTGGAAATATTTAGAAAATGGAACCATTGACTCTGTTGCTTCTGACCATTTTTCTGGTGAATTGAGCAGCGAAAAAAATAAAGAAAATATTTTTGATATTGCTTCAGGTATATCAGGAATTGATATAATTTTTCCTTTAATATTCTCAGAAGGTGTAATGAAAAAGAGAATAACAATAAAAAGATTTGTTGAAATTATGAGTGAGAATCCAGCAAAAATTTTAAAAATCAGTAAAAATAAAGGTAACATAGAAATTGGAAAGGACGCAGACCTTGTTTTTATTGATTTGAAAAGAAAGTGGAAAATAAGAGGTGAAAAATTTTATAGTAAAGGTAAGTATACACCTTTTGAAAATTATGAAATATTTGGAAAAGTTGTTAAAGTATTCCTTAGAGGTGAAGTTGTTTTTGACGAAAATAAGGGCTTTCTTGTCGAAAGTGGATATGGTAAATGGATTAAGAGAGAATTTTAATTTGAATGGATATAAAAGTTGAAGAAGAATGGATTAAAGCAAAAGAAGAATTTATTAAAAGTGGTAAAAAATTAATAGTAATTGGTTGTTCTGATTCTGGAAAATCAACATTTATTCTTTATCTTGCAAATGAGATTTATAAAACAGGAAAAAAAGTTGGTATTCTTGACCTTGATATTGGACAATCCAATATTGGACCTCCTAGCACAATAGGATTTGGTATAGTTAAGAAAAATTTAAACAGTTTATTAGAAATAGAGTCTGAAAAATTATATTTTATTGGAGATGTTTCACCAAAAGGGAATCTTTTACAAATAATCATTGGTGGTTTTAAACTCTTGAATGAGATGGAAAAATATAATTTAGATTATATATTAATTGATACAACGGGTCTTGTTGATGGTCTTATTGGAGAATTATTAAAACAGAATAAAATTGAAATTTTAAATCCTGATTTTATTTTTCTATTTGAAGATAATAAAGAAAGAGAAAATTTAATAAAGCCATTTATTTTTGATAATAAAATAATTATAAGATTAAAACCATCTTCAAATAGCATTGAAAGAACAAAATTAGAAAGAATTGAATATAGAAATAATAGATTTAGAGAATATTTTTTTAATTCTAAAGAATTTGAAATACATTTCAAAGAAGAAAATATTTTAAGTCCTAATTTTAAAAAATTCATACCCTTTCAAAATTCAATTGTTGGTTTTCTTGATAAGGATAGGTTTTTGGTATGCATTGGAGTTCTAAAAAAAATTGACCTTTATAAAAATAAAATTATAGTAAATTTACCTGAATCAGATTTTAAAAGAATAAAATTTATTAAATTCTCAAATTTACAATATCAATATGGTGTCAGACACCATATTGATATTTAATATATAAATTCTTAATTATCTGTATCCTTTATTATTTTTTTAATTGTTTCTAAAGCTTTTACTGTGTCCATATTTCTAATATCTACTCCATAATGTTTTGTTTTTTCAAAACCTGCTTTTTCAAAAGCATCTCTGAACATTTTTACCTGCATCTTTGGATCACAACCAGCAATATAAAGTTTATCAATTTTTCCATTGGCAGATAAAAGTGTTGAAAGAAAATTATCTCCATCATCAGCACAAAGTTGAGGATGAATTGCTACAAAATCTACTAACCCCTCTCTTCTTAATGTGTTTAATATTTCAAAAATATTCATATTTTGAAAAGATGGACATGTTCCTTGACAAACACAAAGTAATAAACCTTTCATACTTTTTCACCTCCATCTGTTGAAATTTTTACTTTGTCACCTACAAAACTTATTGCTCCTGTTGGACATGCTCCTTTTAAACATCCTTTACAAAAATCTATACAATTTTCTGGCCTTATGACCATAACCTTTTCATCAACTACCTCATAAACATCATGTGGACAAAACTCAACACATGAAAGGCACGAGATACATTTTTCATAATCTATTACTGGATACCATCTCTCTGACATAATTAACCTCCTTTAAATTTTAGTTTTTCTCTCTCAGTGCTTCGAATTTTTGATACAATTTCTTTCCATTTTGTATTATTCACTCCGATCACACATTTATTATTTTCTCTTAAAGACAATCTTATTTTCAATAATTTAATATTTTCTTTCAAATAGTCATCAGGTATTGATAAAAGTGCATTATAAATTTTTATAATAAAATCATCCACACTATCATTTATTGAATATAGAACCCCTCTACCAACCTTTTTTTCCTTAACTAAGTCAACACTTTTTAATTCATTTAAATATTTTGAAACATTATAATGAGGTTCTTCTAATGCATCAGCAATTTCACAAACATAGTAATCGTCTTTTAATTTTAAAAGAATAGTAAATAGTTTTAATCTCTTTTCTTCTGATAAAATTTTAAAAATTTTATAATAATTACTCATTATTATTCACTGTCAAGTTGATGCAACATTTAGATCCTGAATAAAAAAATTTTATATATAGATAATTCGCTCCTTCTTCAATTAATAAGTTCTTAAATGCATCAATTGCTCTTTCAGTAATTTTAATCATAAATAAAACTCCTAAAATATATATATTCCAATATGCACATATTAGCATATAATAAATTTTTGTCAAGATAAAATAAAAATTAAAATATATAAAACTATTTTAATTTTATACAAATATATCGTGTAAAGTTTAAAATAGGCTAAATTATATTAAGTTCTTTACCACCCTTATATAGTGCTTTTAATGCTATATCTATATCTTCAGATGAGTGAGATGCCATTATGCAAGAACGGAGTCTTGAAGTACCAGGAGGAATTGCTGGAGTTAAAATTGGGAAAATTATAATTCCTTCATCCCATAATATTCTTGTTAATTTCAAAGCAAGTTCATCATCCTTTAAAAGAATTGGTACAACTGCAGATTGTGTTTTCATAATGTCAAAGCCCATCTTTTTAAGTTCAGAAGTATAGTGAATTATATTTTCCCAAAGTTTTTTTATTCTCCATTTCTCTTCTTCAATAATATCAAATGATACCATGGCTGCCATTGTTTGTGCAGGAGGAAGGGCTGCTGAAAAAATGTATGCTCTGGAATTATGTTTTATAAAATCAATTAATTTTTTATCACCTGCAATATAACCTCCAACTGAGGGTATTGTTTTTGAAAGTGTTCCCATATCTATATCAACTTCATTATATATTCCAAAATATTCCTCAATCCCCTTTCCATTTTCTCCTAATACTCCAAGTGAATGTGCTTCATCTACCATAAGTATTGCATTATATTTTTTCTTTATTTCAATCAATTGTGGTAATGGTGCAATATCTCCATCCATTGAGTAAACACCATCAACAACTATTAGTTTTACTCTATCTTCTGGTACCTCTTTTATCAACTCTTCAAGATGCTCCATATCATTATGATCAAATCTTATAAAATTAGCTCTCGACTGTATCGCTCCATCTACAATACTTGCATGGTCATATTTATCACAAAATACATAATCATCTTTTGTTAAAAGAGTTGATATTGTTGTTAAATTTGTTACATATCCGCTGCTAAAAACAGCACTTGCATCTCTGCCTTTAAAACGAGATATTCTTTCTTCAAGAAGATTGTGAAGTTTTGTTGTTCCTGCAAGAAGTCTTACCCCATGAGTTCCTGTACTGAATTCATCTATTGCCCTTTTACTTGCCTCATTTATTTTAGGATGATTTATAAGTCCAAGATATGAATAAGAACCAAACATTATATAATCTTTTCCATTAATTACAACATGAGCATCATAAATTTTTTCAATAGGTGCTTGATAAAAGTATAAGTTTCTTTTCTTAGCATCATCTAATCTCTCGAGAAACTTCTCTATTCTTTCATTTAAAGGATTCATCAACTCCTCCTTAATTAAAATTGCTTTTTTAATTATACTATATTTGATAAAATTTTAATGAATTAATTTTTTGGAGGTATTTTATGAATTTTACAACTTTTCTTCAAGGTAATATCTTTTTTGGAAAAGGTTATTTAAGTAAAATAATTGAAATATCAAAACATCTTGGAAAGATAACATTGATAGTAACAGGTAAAAAATCAACAAAAGAGAGTGGTGCTCTATCGAATCTAATTGATTACCTTAAAGATGTCGGAGTTAACTTTGTTGTTTTTGATAAAGTTGAACCAAATCCAGATGTTAATATAGTTGAAGAAGGTGGGAAAGTTTTTCTTGAAAATAGTTGTGAATCAATAATTGCAATTGGAGGAGGAAGCAGCATAGATGCTGCTAAAGGCATTGGCGTTTATGCTTCATACAAAGAAATAATTCCGTTTCTTTTAGGTGAAAAAGCATTAGATAAAAAAATACCACCACTTATTGCAATTCCAACAACTTCTGGAACAGGGTCTGAAGTTACAAAATATACAATTATTACTTACAAAGAAAGAAAACTTGCTATTGCTTCTCCATTAATTACTCCAAATTTTGCTATTTTAGATCCTGATCTTACTTTATCAATGACACAAAATATTGTAAGAGATACTGGAGTTGATGCTCTATCACATGCCTTAGAAGGACTTTTTTCTTTAGGAGCAAATCCTATTTCAGATCTGTTTGGTTATGAAGCAATAAAAATTATATATAAATATCTCCCAAGAAGTTTTGCTAAGAAGGATGATTATGAAGCAAGAGAGTCAATGCACTTAGCATCACTCTTTGCAGGGATACAAATTTCCCAAAGTGGTACAGGAATAGTACATGGAATGGGTTATCCCTTAACAGTAAAATATGGTTTTCCACATGGATTTTCAAATGGAGTTCTTATGCCTTATGTTTTTAAATTTGAACTTCCTGCTCAATATGAAAAGATGTCAATAATAACAAATATTTTGGGTTTTGGAACAGGCAATTTATATGAAGATGCTGAAAAATTTATTGAAATTCTTCTTGATTTTTATAAAATTTTAGGATTCCCAAAAAATTTAAAAGAATTGAAAGTTAAAGAAGAGGATCTTGAAATTTTTGCAGAAGAAGTTTCTAAAAATGAAAGATTAAAAAGAATTTCTCCAAGAATAACAACCTATGAAGATATATTATTTATTTACAAAAATGCATATTTTGGTGTATTATAGTTAAGTGAACAGAAAGTTATTTAACCCAATCGATATTTTAGGTATAGGTTTAATTTTTGCTATTTTCTATTTTGTTTTTATTGGGAGTAAAAACTATTCACAAGTTTCAGTTCAAACAAGAGGTATAATACTTTCTACTAAATATTTACCCCTTTATTCTTTTTACTCTATTTTAAGAATTTTTGTTGCTTTTATTCTATCATTTTCATTTGCAATAATTTATGGATATCTTGCTTATAGAAACAAAACATTAGAGGTTTTTCTTATACCGCTTCTTGATATTCTTCAATCAATTCCTGTATTGTCCTTTTTACCTCCTATTTTCTTTTTTATGGTTTCTGTTTTTAAAGGTTCCAGAATAGGCATTGAACTCGCTTCAATTATTCTTATTTTTACAGGTCAGGTCTGGAATCTGGTTTTCAGTTTTTATAATTCTTTAAAAACTATACCAAGAGAATTGGATGAAAGTGCAAAGATAAATAAATTAAATTTCTGGGAAAGATTTACAAAATTGGATCTACCTCATTCTGCTATCAGTTTAATTTGGAATAGCATGATGTCTGTTGCTGGTGGATGGTTTTTTTTAATGGCATGTGAAAATTTTTCTATTATAAATCAAAATTATACACTTCCTGGATTAGGTTCTTTTCTTGCAAAAGCATCTGAGGAAGGAAATTTAAAAATGATTATAGTTGGATTAATTGCTCTGATTTTAATAATTATTCTGATAGATCAGTTAATTTGGAGGCCTTTAATTGCATGGTCAACAAAATTTAAATTAGAGGAAAAGGGTGAGGAAGAAATTAGTTCAGTAGTTCTTGAGTGGTATCAAAAATCAAGATTTATGAATTTTTTTTCAAATATATTTGTTTTACCAATAGATAAAATGATGAGAAATATTTTTTCAAAAAGAAAGATTTTAAATGAAAATTTTACAGTTGAAATAATTAAAAAAATTGCTTCTTATATAATATTTGGTTTAATATTCATCTTAATTTTAAGAGGCATTGAAGGTTTAATAAAACTTATTTATTCAGTTTCTTTAGAAGATTGGATGCTTATTTTCAAAAGCGGAATATTCACATTAATTAGAGTAATAGTTGCAGTTTCAATAGGATATCTATGGACAGTGCCTGTAGGTGTTAAAATTGGTATAAATCCTAAGGTATCTAAATATGCTCAACCTATTGTACAAATACTTGCATCAATTCCTGCTACTGCCCTTTTTCCAATTATTTTATTATTCTTTTTAAATATTAAAGGTGGATTAAATATAAGTTCAATAATACTAATGGCTTTAGGAACTCAATGGTATTTACTTTTTAATGTAATTGGTGGTGCAAATCAAATTCCCAAAGATTTAATAGAGGTAAGTAAAATTTTTAGTATTAAAGGTAGAAGATGGTGGTCTATTTTAACAATACCATCAATATTTCCATCATTGATAACTGGTGGAATAACTGCATGGGGTGGTGCCTGGAACTCAAGTATTGTATCTGAATATGTTAATTTTGGAGGAAAAGTATATCAAATTACAGGGCTTGGTGCATTAATAAGCAGTGCAACTGAAAGTGGAAATGTATCATTGCTTGCATCGAGTACTTTATTTATGGCTATTATTGTTGTATTATTTAATAGACTCTTCTGGAGGAAAATGTATAACCTCTCAGAAGAGAAATATCATTTGGAGTGATATTATGAGCCTACTTGAAGTAAAAAATATTAGTAAAAAATTTCAATTTCCTGGAAAAAAGGAAATTTATGTATTAAAAGATATAAATTTTAATATTAATGAAGGAGAAATTGTATCAATTTTAGGACCTTCTGGTTCAGGAAAATCAACTTTGATTAGAATAATTGCAGGTCTTATTAAGCCAGACGAAGGAGTTGTTTTATATAGAAATAAAGTAGTAACAGATGTTAATCCAGGTGTCTCAATAGTTTTTCAAAATTTTGGCCTTTTTCCGTGGCTTACTGTTGAAGAAAATGTTTTATTAGGATTAATTTCTAAGGATATACCAATAGAGGAAAAAAAGGAAAGAGCTTTAAAAGTAATTGATATTGTTGGTTTAGATGGTTTTGAAAAAGCATACCCAAAAGAGTTATCAGGTGGAATGAAACAAAGAGTAGGTTTTGCAAGAGCACTTGTTGTTGAGCCTGATATATTGATTATGGATGAACCATTTTCATCCCTTGATATATTAACATCAGAAAATTTAAAGAACGACCTTTTAGAGTTATGGATTGGGAATAAAATACCTACAAAAGCTATTGTTTTGATAACACACAACATAGAAGAGGCTGTATATATGTCAGATAGAGTTATTATAATAAGTAAAGATCCAGGAAAAATAATAGAAGAGATCGATATAAAGATTCCACATTGGAGAGATAAAAATTCACCAAAATTTTTATCTTTAATTGATAGAATTTATACTACATTAACTGGTGGAGAAATAGAGAGAGAAAAAGAGATTTTGAAAGCTTCTAAAGAGATTTTAGTTGTTCCATATGCAAGAGTTGGTGCAATTACAGGTTTTGTTGAACTAATTTCTGATCTTGGGGGTAAAACTGATTTATTTAAAATTGGTACAGAATTATATATAAATTTAGAAGACCTTTTGCCAGTTGTTGAAGCTTCAGAACTTATAGGTTTTACAAACTATAAACAGGGTGATGTTGAACTGACAGAAGATGGAGAAAAATTTGTTGAAGCAGATGTTTTAAAAAAGAAGGAGATCTTTAGAGAGAAAGTTTTAGAAAATGTTTTTTTAATTAAGCAGATAGTTAGAGTATTAAAATCAAAAGCCAATAAAAGAATATCAGAAGATTTTTTCCTTGATATTCTTGAAAGAAGATTAACAAGGAGTGAGGCTGAAAAACAACTTGATATTTTGATAGATTGGGGAAGATATGCTGAACTTTTTACATATGATGATGAAACTGATGAACTCATTCTTGAAGAAGAAGCAGAAACACATTTAGAGAAATGAATTTCGAAGTAAAAGAAAAATTAGATGATATAAGAATTTCAAAGTTAAAAATAAATGATATTGAAATTGAGACACCAATTTTTATGCCAGTTGGAACTCAAGCAACTGTCAAAACCTTATCTCCTGATGAAGTTTGGGATTTAGGTTACAGGTTAATTCTTGTCAATACATATCATCTTTATCTCCAACCAGGGGAAGAGGTTATAAAATCATTTAATGGCATAAAAAATTTTATGAAATGGAAAGGACTTCTTTTATCTGATTCTGGTGGTTTTCAAGTTTTATCCCTATCTGATATTAGAGAAATTAAAAATGAAGGTGTTTTATTCAAATCATTTATAGATGGAAGCGAACATTTTTTTACTCCTGAATTTGTTGTTAAATTTCAAGAAATTCTTGGGGTTGATATTATGATGACACTTGATATATGTCCACCTTATGGAGTTGATGAAGATGAACTAACTAAATTTACCAATTTAAGTATAGATTGGGCAAAAAGAGGAAAAGATGTTAATGAGGAAGGAAAGGGTTGTCTATTTGCAGTAATACAGGGTGGATTGAATTTATATTTGAGAATGAAAGCAGTTGAAGAGTTGGAAAAAGAAAATTTTCCCGGATATGGAATTGGTGGTCTTTCGATTGGAGAACCATGGGAA
>JAAYUH010000224.1 GCA_012517755.1 bacterium
ATAGCAGTATTCTCAATATTTATTGGAATTTTTATTTTTTTCCTTGGCTCCAATATTACAGTTTCAATATATAATAGAAGAGAGGATATCGAAATAATGAAACTTGTTGGAACTCAACCCTCTTTTATAAAAATACCATTTTATATTGAGGGAATAATTTTATCTTTAATTGGAGGAACTATCTCCTCTTTTTTACTCAATAAATCATATTTAGAAATCACAAAATTATTAAATATAATTTTGCCATTTGTTGAAAATCAAAATTTGAATCAAAAATTAAATTTTAGTTTTTATATATATTTAAATCTTTCTGCTATTATTGTTTCATTGATTGTTTCTTATTTTGTTTTGAGAAGATATTTAAAGGAGATATATCCTTGAAAATTAAAGTAGACACAACCTTTAAAAAAATTCTATTTATCATAATTCTATTAATGTTTTTGTTCCCTAAAACAATAAAAGGTGATGATGATTTAGAAAAAGAGAAAAAAATTCTTGAGAGTTTGAAAGCAAATCTAAAATCTATTGAATCAAAGTTAAAAGAAACAGCATCATATAAAGTTACAATACTTGGAGAGCTTGAAGAAATTGAAAAAAATATTAAAGATGTCACTTTGAAAATATCTGACCTTCAGAGAAAAATAAGAGATAAAAAAAATGATATTCAGTTAAAAGAGGATAATATAGCTTTGACGCAAATAGAAATTGAGAAGGATAAAAAATCAATAAGTGATAAAATTTTCTTAATTTACAAAATAAAAAATGAGCCACCTCTTGAAATTTATTTCTCTTCAAAATCTATAACCGATCTATTAAACAGAATAAATTTAATTAATATATTGATCAGATCAAACAAAGAAGAACTCGACATATTGAAAGAAAAAGAGGAAAAACTAACAGAAGAAAAGAAAAAATTAGAAAATGAAAAAATTGAACTTGAATCACTTTTAAAAGAAGCTTTAAGTTTAGAAGAATCTCTAAAAATCGAGGAAGATAAAAGGAATGAGATAATAAAAAAATTAAGAGCAAATGAAGAAAAATATAAAGTAGAAATATTTAATATTGAAAAGCAGATAAATGATCAAGAGAAAAAAATTGAAGAAATAATAAGAAAAGCTGAACTTGCAAAAAAATTACCAGATGTTGGAAACATCATATGGCCTGTCATTGGACCCATAGTATCACCTTTTGGTATGAGAATTCATCCAATATATGGAAAATGGATGTTCCATTCTGGAGCAGATATAGATGTTGCAACAGGAACTCCAGTTAAAGCTGCTGCTGAAGGTGTTGTTATTTATGCAGATTGGCTTGGAACTTATGGAATTGTTGTATTTATACAGCATGGTAGTAATATAACAACAGTCTATGCACATTTAAAATATTTTGTTGTTGAAGTTAATCAATATGTTAAACAGGGTGATATAATTGGCTATGTTGACAATACTGGTTTATCAACTGGACCTCATTTACATTTTGAAATTAGAATTGATGGTAAAGCTGTAGATCCAAAAAAATGGCTACCATAAAAAAGGAGAAATAAATGAAAAAATTTATTATTATATTTTTATTATTAGGTTTCTTTTTAGGAACTTTAACTTCATGTTATATTTTAAAAAAGCCAATCTCATCAGATTTTCCTCTTTTAAATGAAGTCTCAAATCTTATTAATAAAAATTATGTAGATGAAAAAAGTGAAATAGATTTAATTAATGGAGTTGTATCATCATTAAACGACCCATACTCTAATTTTTATAAACCAGAAGAGTATAATCTTTTAAAAGAAGATTTAAAGGGTGAATATACTGGAATTGGGGTTTTGATTGGACAAAGAGATGATAAAGTTGAAATTTTAATGGTATTCAAAAATTCACCAGCTTATGAAGCAGGATTACCAGTCAATTCTTATATTGTTGAAGTAGATGGTATGAATGTCGAAGGAAAATCTGTAGATGAAGTTGCTAATTTAGTAAAAGGAAAAGAGGGAACATATGTTGATTTAAAAGTTATGAAAGATGGAGAGACCCATTCATTCAGGATAATGAGAAAAAAGATAATTGCAGAAACTGTTATGTATAAAAATATTTCAGATGAGATTGGTTATATAAGAATTTTAACATTTACAGATACAACACCTAATGAAATAAAAGAAGCTGTTAATAATTTAAAAGATATAAAAGGTTTAATACTCGATTTGAGAGATAATCCTGGTGGTTTATTATCTTCATTAAATGGAGTTGCACCATATTTTGTCCCTGAAGGAACTCTTTTTTATTCTGAATCAAGAGGAGTAAAGAAAGAGTTTAAAAGTTCGGGTCCTGGAATTAAAATACCAATTGTTGTTCTTGTTAATGAAAGTACAGCATCTGCAAGTGAGATTCTTGCAGGTGCTATTAAAGATAGAAGAGTAGGAGTTCTTGTTGGTCAAAAAACTTATGGAAAAGGATTAATTCAAACTATATATAACTTAAGCGATGGGTATGGTCTTGTTTTAACAACAGAGAGATATTTAACTCCAAGTTTGTTTGCTCTTGATAAAAAAGGTTTAGAGCCAGATATAAGTGTTGAATATGAAATTGATAAAACTGATCCAGAAATGGATAGCCAACTTAAAAAAGGAATAGAAATTCTTAAAGAACAAATTTAAAAATGATATAATTTTTCTATGTTAATAGTTATTTCTGGACCATCAGGTTCAGGAAAAGGAACAATTATTAAAGAGGTTATGAAGAAAATACCTGATTTAATATATTCTGTCTCTTATACGACAAGACCAAAAAGAGAAGGTGAAATCGAAGGAAAAGATTATTTTTTTATTAGTAAAGATGAATTTGAAAAGTTAATAGATGAAGATTTTTTTATTGAGTGGGCAAAAGTATATGATTATTATTATGGAACAAGTAAAGAATTTGTTCTTAATAATTTAAATGACAATAAAGATGTAATACTTGAAATTGAAATACAAGGAGCAAAAAAAATTAGAGAGATTTATGATAAGAAAAATGTAATTTTCATTTTTATTGTACCACCAGATTTTAAAGAGTTAGAGAGAAGGATAATGAATAGAAAAAGAGGTGAAACAGAGGAAGAAATAAAAAAAAGAATGAATTTTGCAAAAAAGGAAATTGAAGAAAGTAAAAATTATGATTATATAATAATTAATGATAATATTAATAAGGCAGTTAAAAAGATAGTTAATATAATTAATAAAGAAAGGAGGAAGATTTATGACAGTAGATTTTGATAAAGTTGTTAAGATAGCAAATAATAATAAATATATTTTTACAGTTGCAGTAATAAAGAGAGCAAGAGAGTTATTTAATTTATATCCATCACCTCAAAAATCTCCAGTATCATTTATAGATATTGCTTCAAAAGAAATAGAGGAAAATAAAATTGAGATCTCTAAAGAATAAAAAAATTTTAGTTGGAATAACCGGAGGAATAGCAGCTTATAAAATACCAAACCTTATAAGAGAACTTATAAAATTAGAAGCCGAGGTTAAAGTTGTTTTAACTGAAGAAGCAACAAAATTTGTCATACCATATACTCTTAAGATTCTATCAAAAAATGATGTTTTTATTGATCAATTTGAATTAACTGATGAAGATGGAATTATTCATACATCTCTTGCAAATTGGCCTGACTTATATGTAATTGTACCCGCTACAGCAAATAGTATTGCTAAAATAACATATGGAATATGTGATAATCTTTTAACTCTTTTTCCTTTATCTTCAAAGAGTAAAATTTTAATTGTACCTTCTATGCATACAAATATGTATGAAAATGAAATAACACAAAAAAATATTCAAATTTTAAAAGAGAGAGGTTTTTATGTTCTTGAACCAGAGACAGGTGAACTTGCAGGTGGCGATGTAGGAAAAGGAAGGCTTCCTGATATTGAGAGGATCGTCTTTGAAATAATAAAATTAACATATAAAAAGAGTTTTTTGGATAAAAAAATTTTAATTACAAGTGGTCCAACAAGAGAATATATTGACCCTGTAAGATTCATTTCAAATCCATCAAGTGGAAAAATGGGATATGAACTTGCTTTAGAAGGAGTTTTAAGAGGTGGAAATGTCACTCTAATTTCTGGAAAAGTATCATTAAAACCACCATACGAAGTTAAATTAATAAATATTGAGAATAGCGAAGAGTTGTATGATGAAGTATCAAAAAATTTTTTTAGTAATGATTATCTACTTATGTCTTCTGCAGTTTGTGATTTTAAACCAGTCGAAAAAAAGGAAAATAAGATAAAAAAAGAAGAGGATTTTCCAAGTGTTTTAAACATAAAAAAGACAAGAGATATTCTTAAAGAGATGGGGAGCTTGAAAAAGAATCAAAAATTGATAGGTTTTGCTCTTGAAACAGAAAATGAGATTGAAAATGCTAAAAAGAAACTTTCAGAAAAAAATCTTGATATGATTGTTCTAAATAAAATTTCTGATAAAAGTGGTTTTGAAAAAGATACTGATGAAATAACAATAATTTTTAAAAATGGAAAAATAACATCTTTTCCAGTCTTACCAAAAAGTGAAGTTGCAAAAATAATTTTTGATTTTATGGAGGATTTATGAATTGGGTCTACATAGAGGATTTGAAAGATTATGTTGGAAAAGAAGTTGAATTAAGAGGATGGCTATATAATTCAAGATTTTCAGGGAAACTTATCTTTTTAATCATAAGAGATGGTAGTGGATTTTGTCAGTGTGTTGTCTCTTTAAGCGATGTTGGAGATGAAATTTTTGAAAAAGCCAAAAAGTTAACTCTTGAATCATCTTTTATTGTAAGAGGATTAGTTAGAGAAGAGAAAAGAGCAATAGGTGGATATGAAATATTAGTTAAAAATATTGAGATAGTTCAGTTAACTCAAGATTATCCAATTGGTCCTAAAGAACATGGTATAGAATTTTTGATGGAAAATAGACACCTATGGATAAGATCAAGAAAGCAGTGGGCAATACAAAGAATTAGAAATGAATTGATAAAAGGTGTAAGAGATTTTTTTTATGAAAGGAAATTTATACTTTTTGATTCACCGATTTTAACACCTTCTGCTTGTGAAGGAACAACAACTCTTTTTGATATAGATTATTTCGGAGAAAAAGCTTATCTCTCTCAAAGTGGACAACTTTATAATGAAATTGGAGCAGCTGCTTTTGGTAAAGTTTATTGTTTTGGTCCAACTTTTAGAGCAGAAAAATCAAAAACAAGAAGACATTTAATTGAATTTTGGATGGTAGAACCCGAAGTCGCTTTTTTGGATCTTCAAGGCAATATGAAATTGATAGAAGATTTTGTTTCATATATTGTTCAGAGAGTTATTGAAAACAAAAAAGATGAACTTGAAATTCTTGAAAGAGATATATCAAAAATAAGAAATGTAAAACCACCATTTCCAAAAATTTCATACAACGATGCTATCGATTTACTTCATAAAAAGGGAAATAATTTACCATGGGGAGAAGATTTTGGAGGAGATGAAGAAACTCTAATTTCTGAAGAGTATGACAGACCAGTTTTTGTATATAAATACCCAAAAGGATGTAAAGCTTTTTATATGAAAGAGGATTTAGAGAATCCTCTCTTATCTTTATCTTGTGATTTACTTGCACCCGAAGGATATGGCGAGATTGTTGGCGGTGGTCAAAGAGAAGATTCTTATGAAAAGTTGATTCAGAGAATGGAAGAATTGAAAATTCCAATTGAACCCTATAAATGGTATCTTGAACTTAGAAAATATGGAACATTCCCACATTCTGGATTTGGCCTTGGAATTGAGAGAACTTTATCTTGGATTTGTGGTATACATCATGTTAGAGAAACGATACCATTACCGAGATTACTTGAAAAAATTTATCCATAATTATGAAAATAAAATAAGTTATAATTTTTTTAAAAAGGAGATATTTAAATGTATGTATATTTAAATAATGCTGCAACAACAAAAACAGATGGAAGAGTTCTTTTTAAAATGAGTAAATATTATTCTGAACTATTTGAAAATCCTATGACTTCAAACTATTCACCTCTCGCAAAAAATGTCGAAGAGGAAATGGAAAATTCAAGAGAAAATGTTGCAAAATTATTAAATGTAAAAAGAGATGAGATATATTTTACATCAGGAGGAACAGAATCTGATAACTGGGCAATAAAAGGAATTGCTTTATCAAATTGGGATAAAAAAGGAGAAATTATTTCAACACCAATTGAACATATGGCAGTTTTAAAAACTCTTGAAACAGTTAAAAAATGGGGTTTTGATATAAAATTTTTACCAGTTGATAAATATGGAATGGTTGACCCAGAAGATTTAAAAAAATTAATCACAAAAAAAACTCTACTTATTTCAGTTATGCATGCAAATAATGAAATTGGAACAATAGAACCAATTGAAGAAATTGGAAAAATTGCAAAAGAAAATGGAGTTATTTTTCATACAGATAGTGTTCAGAGTTTCTGTCATATAGATATTGATGTTAATAAAATGAATATCGATTTACTTTCAATTTCTGCTCATAAATTTTATGGTCCAAAAGGAGTCGGCTCTCTTTATATAAGAAAAGGAATAGATATCTCTCCTTTTATGGATGGAGGTCATCAAGAGAATGAGTTAAGGTCAGGGACTCATAATTCACCAGGAATTATTGGTCTTGGAGAAGCAGTAAAAATAGCAACAAATGAGATGGAAGAAGAAAAGAAGAGTGTATTGTTTATGAAAAAAATGATTGAAGATAGAGTAAAAAATATAGAAGGTATAAATATAAATGGACATCCTGAAAAGAGGTTACCAAATAATTTGAGTTTGACAATCGATAGAGTTAATGCAGAGACAATGTTAACATATTTGGCAGTAAATGGAATCATAGTATCAGCAGGTTCTGCTTGTAGTGCAAAAGAAAAATCAGCCTCGCATGTTTTAAAAACAATTGGCTTACCTGATGAACTTGCTCATAATACAATAAGAATATCACTTGGTAAATTTAATCTTGTAAAAGAAATTGAGTATTTTAACGAAGTTTTTGAATATGGTGTAAAAAAATTTAGAGAGATGGCACCTAAATAAGGATAAAAATGGAAATTTATTCAAAAACTTTTATAGACCATTTTATGAATCCAAGAAATGTTGGTGAGATAGAAAATGCTGATGGAATTGGAATAGGAGAAAATCCTCAAAAAAGTGGAAAAATAGTTTTTTATATAAAGGTCAAAGATAATAAATTAATCGATATAAAATACAAAGTTTTAGGATGCCCTTCAGCCATAAGTAGTTCAAGTTTAATTTCTGAATTTTTCAAAGATAAATTAATTGAGAATGCTTTAAAAATAGATACAAATTTTTTAAAAGAAAATCTTGGAAATTTACCTGAAGATGTGATTGAATGTGCAAAATTATCGATTGTTGCATTTCAAAATGCAATCTTAGATTATAAAAAAGGAGGAAATAATGGTAACTAAAGAACAGATAATTAATGTATTGAAACAAATTTATGATCCAGAAATTCCAATAAATGTTTATGATCTTGGGTTAATTTATAATATGGATATAAGTGATGGTGGCGATGTTAATATACTTATGACTTTAACATTTGCTGGTTGTCCAATTGGTTCATATCTTGTTCAAAAAGTAGAAGAGGAGATAAAAAAGATTGACGGAGTAAAAAATGTAAAAGTTGAAC
The DNA here is from genome assembly GCA_012517755.1 of bacterium. Taxonomy (GTDB): domain Bacteria; phylum Caldisericota; class Caldisericia; order B22-G15; family B22-G15; genus JAAYUH01. Next base: position 7,690 of record JAAYUH010000224.1, read on the forward strand.
TTACTTTTGATCCTCCCTGGACGCCTGAGAAAATGAGTGAAGAGGTAAAGAAGGAATTTGGTTATGGAGATAAATAAAAGAATATATCTTGATAATGCAACGACCACAAGAGTTGATGATGAAGTTATAAAGGAGATGGAACTTTATTATAGAGAAATATATGGAGTTCCATCTTCTATATTCAGTCATAAAGATGGATTGCTTGCAAAAGAGGCTGTTGAAAGAGTTAGAGAGAATATTTCAAAAAAATTGAATAAAAAAGAGGGAGAGATTATTTTTACATCAGGTGGGACTGAGGGTAATAACTTAATCTTAAAAGGAGTGGCTTATAAAAATCAGGATAAAGGTAAACATATAATAACTTCTCCAATTGAACATCTATCTATCTTAAATGTAGTTAAAAATTTAGAAAGAGAGGGTTTTAATATCTCTTATGTTCCAGTTGATGATTATGGTTTTGTAAATCTTGATGATTTAAAAAAAATGATAAGAAAAGATACAATTTTGATTTCTATTCAACATATTAATCAGGAAGTTGGTACTGTTCAAGAGATAGAAGAGATAGGAAAAATTGCAAAAGAGAATGGAGTTCTATTTCACACAGATTCATCTTTAGGTTTCCCATATTTTGATGTAGATTTAGAAAAAATGAATATAGATTTTTTAACAATCACTCCTCATAAATTTTATGGACCAAAGGGCGTAGGAGCAATTTATGTTAGAGATTTAAACAAAATAAAACCAATTTTTAATGGTGGCTATAATGAATTTAACATAAGACCAGGAACAGAAAATGTTCCTCAAATAGTAGGATTTGGTAAAGCAGTTGAAATTTTTAATAAAGAAGATATAAAAAAAATTGAAAAACTAAAAAGATATCTTCTTGGAAAAATAGTAAAAGAGATTGAAGATATAAGGATAAATTCACCAATTGAAAAATCACATCCAGGAATTCTTAACATTACATTTTTTTATATTGAGGGAGAATCAATTGTTCTAAGAATGGATATGTTAGGTGTCTCTTTGATAACAGGTTCTGCCTGTTTCAGTAAATCGCTTGAAGCAAGTCATGTTCTTCTTGCCATGGGTTTATCTCATGAGATTGCACATGGTTCAATAAGATTTTCTTTATCAAAATACAACAATAAAGATGAAATAGATTATGTTGTAAAATCATTGAAAGATACAGTAAAAATATTAAGAGATTTGAGTCCATTAAAAAGGGGGAATTAATATGTCTTTACCATATTCAAAAAAAGTCATAGAACTATTTTTAAACCCAAAAAATGTTGGTGAAATAGAAAATCCAGATGGAATCGCTACAGAAGGAAGTCCAGCTTGTGGAGATATGGTGACAGTTTATCTTAAAGTTGATAAAGAAAGTTTAAAAATAGTTGATGTAAAATTTAAATCTTTTGGATGTGCATCAAATATTGCAACAGCATCTATAGTTACAGAAATGGTTAAAGGCAAAACACTTGAAGAGGCAAAAAAAATTTCATGGAAAGAGGTTGTTGAAGAAGTTGGAGGGCTTCCTCCAGTTAAAATACATTGTTCTGTTCTTGCTGTTGATGCCCTTCAAGCAGCAATTGTAAATTACGAAGAAAAAATGGGTATTCAGAAAGAAAAAGAATCAACTGATGAAAATTTAATAAGGAAAAGATTAAGACATATAATTGACCCTAACACTGGTAAAGAGATTGTTGGTTCAAATGTTATTAAAAAAATAGATGTTAAAGATGGAGTGATAAATATAATTTTAAATATGAATGAAGAAAACCAATTTGCTAATTCTATAAAAGAAGAGATAATTGAAAAATTAAGATATAGATGGGATGTAAAAGAGGTAAATGTAAGTTTTGAGAGGAAAAATGCTTGATGTAATTTTAGCAACAAAATTAAAAAAAGATCTGCTTAAAATTCTTGAAGAGGTTGAAAATGGTAAATCATATCTCATTATTAAAAAAGGGAAACCATCAGGAGTTTTACTTAATGTTAACGATTATGAATCTTTAGTTGAAACTGTTAATCTTATAAAAGATAAAAATTTTCTAAAAAAACTTCTGAATGAGTAAAGAAGTAAAACTTCTAATTCATAATCTCTATTTGAAAAACAACACAGTTTATAAAAAAGATAAAATTTTTTATAAATATAAAGACAATTTCTTAAAAAATAGATTCTCTCTTTTAATACTATCTGCAAAAAATTTTAATCTTAATAATATCAAAAAAATCATTGAAACTTTTTCCTTTCCTGAGATAACTGATTTTGTTATCGTTGTTGGAAATGATAGTGATAAAAATTTGATTATCGAGAATTTCAAAAATTTAAATGGTAAAGTTATAGTTAATCCTGAACCTCAAGATGTTTTATATTCATCTCTTAAAATTGGTTTGAAAGCAGTAAGTAGAAGGGTAAATTTTATTATTCTTCAATTTTCATCTCTTCATAATATAAAAAAAGAGACAGTGAAAATTCTTATTGAAAAAGCAATAGAATCTAAAAAAGATATAATAATCCCAACTTTTAATGAAAAAAAGGGGCATCCAATAGTTTTTAAATCAAATTTAATTCCACTTTTTAATTCTTTAAGGAAAGAGAAAGGTCTTCCATATCTACTAAAAAATTATAAAGATTGTATAGAAGAGGTAGAAGTTTCAGATAAAAATATCCTTTAAAGTCAAAAATTTATAAAAAAATATTATATTTCAAGACCTGCTCTCAATCTTTTCTCATTTTCTTCATAAAGTTTTTTAAAATGATATCCATAAATAGTTAAAGTTATTTCACTCACTAATGCTTTTGGTTTAAGAAAAATCGTTTTAAAAAATGTTTTCCAATAATAGAACCTTGAACTTTCAATTATACCTAATTTATAAACAGAACTGAAAAAAGCTTTAGCACCGTAAACGACCTCTTTAAAATTTACCTTGTGTTTTTCTTTAGGATTATAATTTTTTATGAAATTCCATAATCTCTCATAAAAATATTTATATGAATAGATATCCTTTATTAATTGTCTGTATCCATTTAATAATTCTTCTTTTTTAATATTCTTTGGTATAAAATTAATTGTAAAATCTGTATTATTTCCACGACTTATAGTTAAAATTCTATTTTCATTTTTAAGTCTTTCAAAAAGTTTTGTTTTAGGTAACACATTCAATAAACCAACCATTGCAGTAACTATTCCACTTTTCTGTATAAAATTCATCATTTTTGAAAAAGTTAAAATATTATCATTATCAAAACCTACAATAAATCCTCCCATAACTTCGAACCCCTTTTTTTGAAGTGTTTTTATTGAATCAATTAAATTTCTATTAATATTTTGAACTTTATTTATCTCTTTTAAACTCTCTTCTTCAGGCGTTTCAATTCCAATAAAAATTTTATTAAAATTAGCTTCAATCATTAAATCCATTAATTCTTTATCATCAACTAAATTTATTGAACATTCAGTAAATAAACTAAATGGATAATTTCTCTCCTTTTGCCATTCTATTAAATATTTAAGCATCTCTTTAACATTTTTTTTATTTCCAATAAAATTATCATCAACAATAAAAACCGAACCTCTCCATTTTATATTATATAGAGCATTTAACTCATCAATCATCTGTTCTGGAGTTTTAGTTCTCGGAATTCTTCCATTTAAAATTATAATGTCACAGAATTCACAATTAAATGGACATCCTCTTGAATATTGGATAGCCATAGAGGCATAATGTTTAATATCTATTAAATCCCATCGAGGAACTGGAACTAATTTTAAATCTGGCTTTCCCTCTGATTCATAAATATGTTTTAAACTTCCACTTTTCATATCTTCAATTAAATATGGCATTACTAACTCACCCTCTCCAACTACAATAGAATCAACAAATTGATAATTTTCATATCCAGTTGTAAAGAGTGGACCACCTGCAATGATTTTTTTATTAAATTTTTTTGTTTTTTCAATTACCATATCAACAGAATTTTTTTGTATTAGCATTGCACTTATAAAAATATAATCTGCATCTTCGATATCTTTATCATTTAGATTCTCAACATTTAAATCAACTAATTTTACATTCCACTCTTTTGGTAAAAAACTTGCAATTGTTAATAAACCAAGAGGTGGAAATGAAGCTTTTTTGTTGATAAATTTAAGTGCGTGCTTAAAGCTCCAAAATGTATCTGGGTAGCGTGGATATACCATTAAAATGTTCAAAATTTTCCTCCTTCAGAATTAAACTTTGAGTTAAAATGTTATATTTCATTATTCAATTCTATTGTATCAATTTCTTTTTGTAATTCAATTGTATATTTTAAAGATGTTACTATTTTTGTATAA
>JAAYUH010000225.1 GCA_012517755.1 bacterium
CCAAAAAGATTTAAAGCATAGATATTATGAGCAAAAGTTTTTCTTCCATCAGTATATTTTGTATAAAACATTTCATAATACCATTCAATTGCTTTATTTACAGATTCTCCAAGACTAAATCCATCAGATAGATTTTTAAGAACAATTGAATTTAAAGAATACATTGAAGGATTTTCTTCTAATTTAGAATACATAAGATTTGGGTAAAACCAACTTATTCTTGAAAAACCTACAAAAGCAGCACCACCAAATCTTAAAATATTTTTTGCTAATGAATCTTTTTCGGGATAAAGATTAAGACAAGATGAAGAGATAAAAATAGATGGCTCTGAGTTTATAAATTCAACTACAGAAGAATTTGTAACAAAATCATCCCACTTTATCTCTTCTTGAGTTGCATAACCATTTCTATCAAAATCACCTGCCCATATTTTTCTTACAGTTGCATCCCAATTTCCATGGCCAATCCAAAAAACAACTCCTGGTTTAAAATTATTTTTATATTTAATAAGATTATCCGAAGTTATAAGATCATCAGTTGAGTTTTCAACAACTGTTGGTAAAATTCCTTCAAGTTCATTTAAACTCTTTCTATAAAATCCTTTACTTTTTAAAAATAGATTATAAACCTGATCATTAATATATCCACCATCTGTATTCTCAGTCCATCTATTATCTTCTCCTTTAAAATTAAAAAATGCACCAAGAAATAGAACTTTCTTTCTATACTCTTCATAACTTTTATCTAAATAGAGCCTTGTTTTAAGAATCACATTTTTTATCTCTATTTCACTATCAAATGGAATCCTTCCCACATTTATTTCAGGATAAAAATCAATTTTATCAATATCTGGCTCTCCATATTTTCCATTTTTATTTGAATCCCAATCTCCTGTTAAATCAGCATAATAAAAATCTGATGGAATTATTCTACTTTCATCATCACCTTCTTCGTTTGTGTAAAGATATCTCATAGGAATAGAGTTTGGTGATCCAACAAGAAGAAGATATTCAAAACCAGAGTTTTTATATTCATCCTTAAGAAAGTTTCTAATATTTTCTGGAACATCCTTCCCTGTTTTTGGAATTGAAGATAGATTAACTATTTTAACTTTAAAACCTTTTGTTTCAAGAAAAATTTTATGATCTTCAATCAATTTTCTTGCGCTATCAATTGTAATAATTAAATAGTCATATTTTTCTTGCTCTATTTTATTTGAATACATTGAATAAATTGAACTGTAATTTACAAACATATCTGGCTCATCAATAGGATATATAAATTCACTTTCTTCTTCTATTGAATAGTATATTTTTAGTTTAAAACTCTTTACATAAGTTAATTCTCCTTTGATATACAAAAATGGATAAACAGAAAAAGAAAGAAATCTAAAACCTTTTAGATTATTTTCACTGATCAAAGAGATAGGTTTATCAATAATTAAATCATCAATTTTGAAATTTTCATTTGAAAAATTTGAAACAGCCATATGGGGAGAATCTCCTATTGGTAAATTAAAAACTCCTTCAATTTTTTTTAGTTCAACATTTTCTATTTCAAATGAAGAGAGTTGTGAATTTGGAGGAAGTAAAACATTTATATTTTTTCTTGGAAGCATTCTTTCAAAAATTGTGTTGTTGTTATTATATCCCTCAACATAAGGAATAACCTCGCCATTCTCATTAAAAACTAATTTATAATCTGGATTTGTAAAATTAATTTCAATATAATCACTCTTTGCATAAATATTTATTGGAAAAAGAGTTAAAAAGATGAAAAAAAATAGAACAAATTTTTTCATAAATTCCTCCTTTATATTTTTAGTAATTTTACCAAATAACTTAAATTTTCAAAATTTTTATAAATTTTTTAATCTCCTCAATAGGTTCTTTTATATTTCTAATTATGATTTCTGAAGGAGTGAATTTAATTCTATCAGAGAAAATTTTTTCAAGTGTGATGATTTTTATCTGATCAATAGGTGTCTCTTTTGATAATCTAATGATTAAATTATCAAAATTTCTTGATATACTTTTTATTTTCAACTCTTTCATCATAATTTTAATCTTTGAGAGTTCTATCAAATTCTTAATATTTTCAGGATAATAACCAAATCTATCAATAATCTCATCTTCTATTTCTTTAATCTCTTCAAAAGATTTTGCTTCAAAAAATTTTCTATAATAGAATAATCTTTCATCTTCATAAGGAATATAATTTTCAGGTATGGTTGTGTTTATATCTACATCAAGATCAACATATATTTTTTTCTCATACTTTACCCCTTTTAATTTTGATATCTCTTCTTCTAATAATTCCATATATAGATCAAATCCAATTGAGTTAATAAATCCGCTCTGTTCTTTACCTAACAGATTACCTGCACCTCTTATTTCAAGGTCTTTTAACGCTACTTGAAATCCTGCCCCAAGATATGTTAAATCTTGAAGGACTTTTAATCTCTTTTTACCATTTTCACTTATTTTATTTGGATCGTAAAAAAGATATGCAACAGCCTTTTTATCTCTTCTTCCAACTCTACCCCTTAATTGATATAGCTGAGAAAGGCCAAAATTTTGTGAATCAACGACAATAATTGTATTTACATTTTCATTATCCAAGCCTGCCTCAATTATTGTGGTTGAAAGTAGTAAATCATACTCTTTATTTAAAAAACTTATCATACCTTCTTCAATCTCTTTTGAATCACACTGACCATGCAATACAAGAATTTTTAAATTTGGAACTAATGATTGAATAAAAAATTTCTCCTCTTCAATAGTAATTATTCTATTATGTACATAATAAACTTGTCCACCTCTTTTTAGTTCATTAACTATAGCTTTTTTAATAAGTTGCGGATTAAAAGGTGAAACAAAAGTTTCTATTGGGTATCTACCAATTGGAGGAGTTCTTATAATTGAAAATTTTCTAATTCCTGATAGTGACATTTCAAGCGTTCTTGGTATTGGAGTTGCAGTGAGATATAAAACATCTATATCTTCTTTTATTTTTTTAATCTTCTCTTTCTGTTCAACTCCAAAAAGATGCTCTTCATCAATAATAAGTAATCCTAAATCAGAAAATGAGATATCTTCGCTTAAAGCCCTGTGAGTTGCAATTAAAAAATCAACCTTTCCATTTTTTATATCATCAACTATTTTTTTCTCTTCATTTTCTTTTGTTAATCTTGATAACATTTCAACTCTTATTGGAAAATTTTTAAATCTATCACTTATAACCCTGAAATGTTGTAAAGCAAGAAGTGTTGTTGGAGTTAAAAGTAATACCTGTTTCCCATTTAATATAACTCTTAGTGCTCCTCTTAAAGCAACCTCTGTTTTTCCAAAACCAACATCTCCACAAATAACTCTCTCAGTTAAATATTCACTTGATAAATCATTTCTGATATCTTCGACTGCTTTTATTTGATCATCTGTTAGTTCATAATCAAAAGATAAATCAAATTCTTCCTCAATTTCTTGGAATTCTTTATATGGCTCTTTTCTTATTATTTCTCTTTTTGCATATAATTTTAATAATTCATCTGCAACTTTTTTGATATCTTCTACACTTTTTTCTTTTGTTCTTTTCCATTCATTTCCACCTAATCTTGAAAGAGTGACATTTTCAGAATCACCAATATATTTTTTTATTCTATCAATCTTTTCAACTGGGACATAAAGTTTCTCATCATTCAAATAATCAATTAGTAAATAATCCTTTTTTACACCTTCTTTTTCAAGATTAACTAATTTTTTAAATCTTCCGATTCCAAAATCTATGTGTACTACATAATCACCCTCTTTTAGCTCCTCATATCTTTTTATCTCGCTTAAAAAAGATGGGTATACATATTTGGAAGTTATAAATGATGGTTTTCTTTTCTTTCCTACTACTGCAATATTTTTTTCTATACTTAGAAAATTTTCTTTTATCAAACAATTAATAGAATTCTTTGAATAATCCTCTCCAATATAAAAAATATGAAAATTTTTTTTATTTAAATCATTGTATAACTCCATTGTTTTATTTTGAGAAAAAAAGGTTGGTAATGTTACAAAGTCAAAATTCAAATTTGATAATTTTGAATTAGAGATATATATATGATTTATATTTTCAAATCTCTCATTATAAGAGATAAATTTACCTTTATTTTTTAAAATATTATAGATATTCTCTTTTTCAATAAAATTTATTATTTCTACTTTATCTATAATTTTTATCGATTTTTGAGTAAAAGGATCAAATTCTCTTATATCTTCTATCAAATTTCCATCAAAAATTATTCTTACAGGGTTTATCTTATCAATAAGAAATATATCAATAATACCTCCCCTTATTGCATATTCTCCTTGAGATTTAACAAAATTAACTCTTTCATAATCTTTTAAATAGTTTTTAATTATTTGATTAAAATTGAACTCTTTATTTTTTGATAGAACAATTTTCTTATTCTCTATAAAACTATTTTCAAACAAACTTTTATAGGTTAAAAAAGCAATAAATTCTTTTTTACTATTTATCTTTTTTAGAGAGTTAATAAAATTTATTGTTTTAACAGGATTATTCTTATCAATCTCAGATATAAAAATTTTATTTTTGTTCTCATCAAAAGAGAGGCACTCTTCATATATTTCATACAACTCTTTTTCATCGTCTGATATAAAAAATAGATTTGGTGAAATTGAGTTTAATTTGATTAACAAAAAAGGGAGGGAACCTCTTGTTATACCACCAATTTCATCTGGTATATCTTTTAAATTATAAAATAAAAGATCAATAAATTCCCTTTTTATTTGATTTTGATACTGCTCTTTGTTCACCATAAAAAATAAAAGATTTTAATATATCTTCAGCAAGATTAAATGCTTTTTTATAAATTTTTCTATCATGAAATGGTACGGGGCTTAAAACATAATTTATTGGATCAATATCAATTGGAGGTCTTCCAATTCCTATTCTCAATCTAAAAAATTGATTACTATTCAAATTATTTATAATTGATTTTACACCATTATGGCCTCCATCTCCTCTATTAAAAATAAATTGAACACCTCCAACTGGAAGATCGAGGTCATCATGAACTATTACATAATTTTTCAAATCAATTTTCAAATTTTTATATAGTTCATTAACTGCTTCACCAGAAATGTTCATATAGGTTAAAGGTTTAACTAACAAAACATTCTTTTTTTTATCTTCAAAAAAAATTTCACCTTCACCAATCTCATTTCTCCATTTTATTTCATCAATTTTAATTTTCCATTTTTTTGATAGAAAATTTATAAAATCAAAACCTATGTTATGTCTTGTTCCTAAAAATTCAAATTCTGGATTTCCTAATCCGATTATTACATGCACAAATTATTTCTTTTCTTCTTTTTTCTCTTTTGTCTCTTGTGTAGTTGCTTGTGTTTCAGCTCCTTCTTGGGTTACCTCTTCTGCTTCTACTGGAACCTCTTCAACTTTAACCTCTTCTTTTGTTGGTGTTGATACAGTTACAACTGTCTCATTAGGATTGTGTAATATCTTTACATTTGAAGGTATTTCTAAGTCAGATATATGAATTGAATCACCAATTTTCAACTCATTTATATTCACTTCAATAAAAGATGGTAAATCTAATGGTTTTGCTTCTAATTCAATTTCATAAAGTGTTCTGAATAGAACTCCACCTTCTTTAGCACCAATAGGTTCACCAATAAAATGGATTGGAACTTTTGAAGTGATTGGTTTATCAAGAGAAACTGAATAAAAATCAATATGCGTTACTTCATCTGTTACAGGATTAAATTGTTCATCTTGTAGCACAGCTATATATTTTTTCCTACTTTTTTCTATCTCAAGTTCAATAAGAAAATCCTCTTCACTTTCAAGTCTTATCAAATCAATAATATCTTTTAAAGGAACAGAAATTAGAATGTTATCTTTTACACCTTCTCCATATATAACTCCAGGTACTAAATCGTTTTCTCTTAACTTTCTTAAATCACTTTTTTTCATTGTATCTCTCTTCATCACCTTTAAAGAAATTCTTTTCATCTATATTCCTCCTTTTAATGAATTCCCTATAACCTATATAAGTTTAATTTATTTTTTTGAATTGTCAAAATAAATTACCTACCAAAAAATGGTTCATTAAGATTTGCACTATTTGAATAACCTCTACTTTCCCAATACCCTTTAAAATTTATATTGTTAGATAATTCAATTTTGTTAATCCATTTTATCCATTTATATGCCCACTTATATTCTCCAATAAGTTGAAATGGAAAACCTCTTTCATTTGGTAAAATTATTCCGTTCATTTTATATGATAGAAAAAGATCATTATCAAATACAAAATCTTTTGATAAAGAAGTTGTATAACCGTCAATTCCATAAAATATTATCGATGGATAATTCAAATTCACCTTTGAATCAATTAATATATCTTTCATAAGAATTCCTTCCCACAATATATCAACACTCCAACCATCGACACAATAAAGAGTTATGACTTTTTTTATAGAATCAAAATTATTTATCAAATCATCATATTTATACTCTTTTTTTATACCACCTTCTTCACTAACTATAAGTTTATAATTTTCTATATTAACAACTTGAGGTCCTTTAATAGAATTTTCAATAAAATCATCTATCGAATTAAGTAATTTACCTTCAAATTCTCTAATCTCACCTTCCATTATTACCTCCGAAAAATAGTATAATAAAAATATTACTATTTTATGAAACTTTTTTCAACATCAGTGGTTTATTATTATAAAAACTTAAGGAGGTATTATGAGTAAATTTACAATAAGAAAGATTTATCTTTATCTCTTTTCTCTTGTTGGATTGGCACTTATTATTATAGGTTCTGTTGGATTGATTAATCTTGGCTTACAGTTAACATTTTTTAGAGATGCACTTGAATATAGATATGGATATGTTCAACCACCATATCCATATTTTTTAGAGAGTATAAAATTTGATGAAGATATAAATAGAATTGAGTTAACGGATGAGCAGAAAAAATCTTTAGAACAATGGAAAACTGATTATGAAAATTATAAACAAAGAGTAGAAAAAATGGGTTATACTCCATATATTGCTGATACATTAACAAGAAATATTGCTTTGTTAATTGTAGGTGTACCAATTTATATTTATCATTGGGGGCTTGTTAAAAAAGAACATAATAGAGAAGAAAATACAGATTAGCTTATTTAATAATTTTAATAATTTTTAAAAAAATTAAAAAAGATCACTTGATAATAAACCCAATCTTATTTCAGTAGATTTTAAGATATATTCAATTAAAGTTTTGTAATCAATGTTATCGATTCTTGCAATTTCAGCTAAAAAACCATCGAAATGCCATCCTGGATTTGGATTAACCTCAAGAAGTTTTGGATATCCTTCAGAATTTAATCTAAAATCAAATCTTGAATAATCTCTACAATCTAATCTTTCAAAAAGTTTTATACTCCATTCAAGTAGGTCTCTTTCCATTTCAACTGGTATGTTGGCTCTTACAAACTTGATTTTTCCATAAGGGGACTTAGGAAGCCATTTTGCTTCATATCCGCAAATTTTTGGTAAATCATCTGGCACAGAGGAATAATCTAATTCAGCTATAGGCAAAAGTTTATATGGATATTTTGGCGGATTTCCGATAACTCCAATGCTTAACTCTTTTCCAGTTAGGAATTCCTCTATTAAAATAGGTTTATCATAACCAAAGAGGTCTCTTAAGTCTCTAATTGCATTAATTAAATTTTCAAGATTATAGGAAACATTTTTTTGTGTTATACCAAAGCTTGAATCCCCAAAATTTGGTTTAACTATAACTGGAAATGGAAATGGAAGTTCAAAAATAGTTTCACCTGGTTTTATTAAAAAAGCATCAGGAACTGGAATACCCATCTCTCTTGCTACTCCCCTTACTAAAGATTTATCATATGAATGAGCAAGGGATTGAGGTGATGCACCTGTATAATTAATTCCAAGCATTTCGAGAAGAGCAGGTATATGCAGTTCTTTAGTTGGATCGTTATAATAACCTTCATCACAAAAATTTAAAACATAATCTACTTTGTCCTTTAATTTTTCTATATCTTTTATTAGATTAGCATGGTTGTTTATATAAATAAAATTATAACCTTTTATATCTTTCAAACTCTCCTTAAGTTTATCTATTGCTCTAAAATCATCCTCATCAAAAATATTATTTGGTTTTAATGGATCTCTTTTAGTAGGGTCTCCAAGTATAACTACAACATTCCGCTGTTCTTTTTTAACTCTTACTCTTCTTTCTTCAAGTTCTTTTTCCGCAAAACCTGTAAAAAGTATATGTTTTTCTCCAATTTGAAAGTTTGTTATTTTGCTCTTTATGTCTATCGAGTAATCAACTATTTCTATATTTTTAAAACCTACTTCCTTAAGTAAATTCAACATTAACTCTTTTGAATAAAGTCTAATAGAAAAAAAACTATCACTCAAAACTCCTTTTTCAATATGACTTAAAATCTCTCTAATTATTAAACTTTCTCCATCTAAAGATAAATTTGTTTCTCTTAAAATAAAATGTTTTTTATCAAGCCATTGCCAATAATAAGGTATAATATTTTTCTTTTCATATTCACTATCAATGATATCAATTAGAATTTTCCCTTTAGGAATTAATATTCTGAAAGTTTCTTTTAAAACATTTAAAGCATCAAGAGTAGTATCGAAAAATCCAAAAACATTGCCAACAAGAAGAACAATATCAAAACTATTGTTAGGATAAGATAGTTTTCTTGGTGTTCCCTCTCTATATTTTACTTTTATACCTTCTTTTTCAGCATTGGTTTTCGCTTTTTGGACAAGTATACTTGATCTATCAAGACCTTCAACATTTTCAAAACCTCTTTTTGCAAGTTCTAATGAATATTCTCCATGACTTGATATAAGATCAAGGATTCTTGCATTATAATTTGGTTTTAATACTTCAAGAAATTTATCAACTTCTTTTTTTATAATATCTTTGATTTCCTGTTTTTCAACTTCATTACTAATTAGAAATGGAGAAATTTTTATTTGACTTGAATGACTTTTAATATATTCTTCAAGATTTGAAATTTGACCTAACTGTTTTTTAGGTTTCAATCCATTCTGCTTACTTCGTGGTTTATCTTTATCTTTATAATTTCCATTCATAAAATTGAAAAACCTCCAATAAAATTAATTCTCAATTAATATATAAAATTCTACTAATTTGTCAAGTGTATGTGTTGAGGTCTCTGAAAAAGTTATCAAAACTGTCATTCCTGTGGAAGCAGAAATCTAAATTAGATATGAAAGTACTGGATTCCCGTTTTCACGGGAATGACAAACAGGGTGTGAATGGCAAAATAGAGGGTTTTAAACAATCTCATGTTATTGTGATATTTAAAAATAAATCATATATATTCATTTATGGTGACAGAGTCTAAATTAGCATCAGAAACTTTTATAATAGCAGCAATAAAAATGTAAATCATATTAATGCCATAGGTTACAACATATATAGCAATTTCTCTAACATAAATAAAACTTTCTTATTTATAATTATATTATATTAAATTCTCCAGTTATTGAATTCACAAA
>JAAYUH010000022.1 GCA_012517755.1 bacterium
ATGCTTCAGCTACATATCTAATTGGTAGAAGTGTTCTTCCTTCTAAGATAATTGGAGCAACATCCATTGTTTTCATCTCATCATTTAAGTAGTAGGTTGTATTACCTATGTAGAATCTTAGAATGATTGTTTCAATTTCCTTTAAGGTTTTAACTTTAGCTTCATTTGAATAATCTGATTCACCAAAAGAATTAAAGGATTTTATTCTGTAGTAATATACTTTATCTGGTAAAAGATTTTTGTCTGTATACTTATTTGTATCTTTTTGAATTGTTGCTATAGGAGAATATGAACTACCTTCTTCTTTTCTTTCTAAAATAAATCCATCTTCATTATCTGAGTTATCTTTCCAAGAAAGAGTTATTTCAGATTTTGAGATTGCTTCTCCAAAAAGATTTGTTGGAGCATTTGGTTTTACTCCACAAGGAGGAGTCTCTAAAATAAATTCATTTGACATAGAAGAGCTACCAAAAGTGTTGAAGGCAAAAACTCTATAATAATATTTTGTATTTGGAGAAACAGTAACATCTTCATAATTTGTTGTATTTTTAGAAAGAGTTTTAATTACAGAGTAAGATCCACCTTCAATTTTTCTCTCTATCTTAAACCCATCTTCATTGTCTGAATTATCCTCGAATGTAATGACAACTTCATTACATGAAGATGCAGAAGCAATTAAATCAGTTGGAGCATTTGGGGGAGTCCCAGCTTGTGGAGTTGTTTCATTTGCTTCGTTTGAATAAGGAGAAAAACCATAAGTATTGAATGCTCTAACTCTATAATAGTATGTAGTATTTGGATTCACATTGTCTATAAATTCATTAATATTTACTAATAAAGTTTTAATCTCTGTATAAACTCCACCTAACTCTTTTCTTTCAATTTTAAAACCATCTTCATTATCTGAATTATCTGTAAATTTTAATTTTATTTCATTTGAGGATAAAACTTCAAGAGTTAAGTCGCTCGGGGCATCTGGTATAGTTCCACAAGGCGGAGTTGTTACTGTTTTTTCATTCGAAGCGTTTTCTCCATATTCGTTAAAAGCAAAAACTTTATAAGTATATGTTTTATTCTCTTCAACTGTTGTGTCTGAATAGGAATTAGAATCTACTCCAACAGTAGCTATTGCTTCAAAACTTCCACTTCCCTCTTTTCTTTCAATTCTAAAACCATTTTCATCATCTGAGTTATCATTCCATGTAAGATTCACTTCATTACAGGAAGATGCTGATGCATTTAAATTTGAAGGAGCATCTGGTGCAGTACCAAGAGGAAAAGTTGTTGCATTTTTCTCATTTGAATAAGCTGAGTGACCAAAAGAATTAAATGCTCTTACTCTATAGTAATATTTTGTATCTGGAGTAAGCCCAGCATCACTGAATGTATTTATGTTAGAACCGAGTTCTTGTATTTGAGAATATGACCCTCCTTCAATTTTTCTCTCTATCTTAAATCCATCTTCATCAGAAGAGTTATCATTCCAATCTAATTTTATTTCTGTTGCTGAAATTACTGTTAAAGTTAAATTTGATGGTGCATCTGGTGCAGTCCCACACAACGGAGTTGTCTTATTGATTTCATTTGAATAACCAGAATCACCAAAAGAATTTTTTGCTTTGACTCTATAGTAATATTTTGTATTTGCTGATACTGTTGTGTCAGAATAAAATGTTGTATTTGAGGGTAGAGTTGCTTTTACTGAATATGTTCCTCCTTCAATTCTTCTCTCAACTATATAATTTGTTTCATCTAAAGCATTATCTTGCCAGGTTAAATCTATTTGATTACAAGAAATTATTGTACCAGAAAGATTTGTCGGTGACGCAGGACGAGAACCAAGTGGTAAAGTTCTTGCTGAAGCAGTATTTGATGAATTTGATTCATTTAAATCTCTTTTTGCCTTTATTTTATACCAATATTTTGTATCTGGTGAACAGGATGAATCAATATAACTTATGTTAGTTGGACTTATTGATGTAAGACCTGTAAATATCACACCATCTATACTTCTTGTAATTACAATATTTGTAGCATTTGAATCAACAGGATCCCAGTTCAATCTTATAGAGTTAGATGAAAGAGATGTTGCTGTAAGATTTGTTGGTGTTTTTAATGCATAAACAGTTAAAACTGAATTATCAAAACTATCACCAGC
>JAAYUH010000226.1 GCA_012517755.1 bacterium
TCCCATATATCTTTATAAATCTTACTAACATTCTTTGAATATTCGTCAAGATTTTTCATTAAAGTTTCATCATTTGCAATCAAATCTGCATCAAGATCAGTTGCTTGAGCCTTAGTTTTTTTATAAATATATCTAAAAACTTTTGGTTCATCAATAATTTCACATGGCATAAGAAGGTTTTTATTGAATGGTTGGAATTTTCTGATTGTTGTAAATAAAGGTGACTTTAAAATTTCGATAAGTGGTTTATCTTTGATGTTTCCACCAGAAAAGTGTAAAAATATGCAAGGTTCAACTTCACCTTTATGGTTAATATGGACATATCTTCTTCCACCAGCGATACAACCAGTTACATATGGAGCATCATTCCAGAAATCCATTGGCCATATTGGTTTATTTTCTCTTGCCCATCTAACAAATTCACCTAATTTTTTTCTCTGTTCAGGTGTTGCCATAAGTTCAGTTGATGGTTCTCTTCCAACTGGCATATATAAGAAATACCATCCAAATATTGCACCTTTATTGATTAACATATCAAGGAATTTTTCATCTGTGACTGTTTCAGCATTGAGTCTTGTGTATGTTACAGAAAAACCAAATGGGATTTTGTTTTCTCTAAGTAAATCCATTGTGTTCATTAATTTTTGGTATACACCTTTTCCTCTTCTTTCATCAGTCTCTTTTTCAAATCCTTCAACACTTAAAACTGGCATAACATTTGCACAATCTTTTATCTTTTTAATCACTTCCTCATCAATTAAAGTTCCATTTGTGAAAACCTGAAATGCACAATCTTTATGTTTCTTATATATTTCAAATAGATCATCTCTTATAAATGGTTCTCCTCCAAGAATGGTATAAAGATATGTACCTAACTCTTTTCCTTGTGTTATTATTGAATCAATAACCTCAAGAGGTAGATCATCTTTTCTTGTATATTCACCTGCATAACAACCAACACATTTTAAATTACATCTCATAGTAGGACTGATTAAAATTGTAAAGAGACCTGGAACTCCGTATTTTTTTTCTGCTTCGTTATTTTTTTGAACACCAATAAGAAGAGTGTTGACAACAAAATTATAACCTACAGTGTTTAATATTTTTAAATCACTATTTTTTAAGACAGAGGTTAATAAAGTCCAATACGAATCTTTATGAATATTTTTTTTAACAGAATCGATTTGATCTTTATACATTTTTACTGGCGTAATCATTTTTAAAAAGTCAAGGATTTTATCAACATTTTTCTCAGGATCTTTATGAGCATAAGTAAGAGTCCTTTTTACTAAAAAACCTGCAACTGAAGTTTTAACACTCATTTAACTCACCTCCATTGACATAACCAATTAACATTTTAACTATTTCCTCTCTTTCTTTTTTGTTTAATGATATTAAACTGTATTTAATATCTTCCCATTTATTGTCATATGGTTTAAAGGTATTAACATATTTTGAAAGAAGATAAAAAAGATATGATGTAAAACTCATGAATAAAACTCCAGAAGTAGAAGATAAAAAGAGAAACTCTTTTAATGTTTCAAGTTCCTTAATGTTAGAAAAGAATGTAACAAGAATTAGAAATCCAAGAACTGTAAATAAGAGAGGCTTAATAGTTTTTTTTGTTAGAATAGTCAATTTTTCACTTATAAATAAATCAAGCTTCCCTTCTTCTTTTGCTTTGTTGAATTCATTTATAAATTTTTCAATTTCAGAAATATTTTCATTTTTAGATAAAAACTTTTTTCCTCCATTTGTTAAATAATATAAATATTTAGGTCTTCCTTTACCCTCTTCTTTTGAAAATTTTATGCCTAAAATTCCTTTTTCTTTAAGGTTTCTAAGATGTTCATAAGCAGTTATTAAATTTATTCCTAATTCATCAGATAGAATATTGGGTGTGATATACTTATTGTCCTTAAAGTAATCTTTTAAAAAACTCATTAAATCTTTTTGCCTTTCCGATAATTTAATATCTAAGTTTTTCATAGTACATCTATTTTATTAGTTTTTTTTATATTTGTCAACCCCCTTTGTTATTGCAAAAAGATATTATAAAAAATAATAGTATAATCTTTTGTAAAATTATAGCTTTCAAAACATATTTTATAAATTTTTAATTAACTATATAATTTTTTGATAGGCTTTATTATTAATTCAAACCACTGAAGTTAAATGCAAATAAATGAAACAGTTTTTATATTGATTCTCTTTGAAAATTTGTAAAATTTTTACTTCAAATTAACACAATATTAATTTTTCATTTGTTTTCTATATCTTATAATTTTTATCAAACATTGGTGATGTAAATTCCTTCTTTATATCATAAGGTTTACAATAAATAGGGCTTTTATCGTATACTCTTGCTGTACCTTGTGCAGTTCCATTGAAAGTACATCCATTTACAAATTTACCAGTAAAGTTTCCAGTTAGAATAA
>JAAYUH010000227.1 GCA_012517755.1 bacterium
GAAAAAATTAAGAAAATTCCTTATGTAAAAGATGTATATCTCTCTCAAACTCACTATCTTGATACAGACATATTCGTTCCTTTAATCAATGCTCCAGAAGTTTGGGAGATGAGCGATCCTAATGGTTTACCAGTAACAGGTAAGGGAATGTTAATTGGAATAATCGATACAGGAATTGATTATAAACATCCAGATTTAGGAGGAGGAATTGGGAAAGATTTTAAAGTAAAAGGTGGCTATGATTTTGCAGATGATGACCCCGATCCTATTGATACACCTACGCAAGGTCATGGAACAGCAGTTGCAGGTATTGCAGCAGGAAATGGTAAAGTAAAAGGAGTTGCACCAGATGCAAATCTAATGGCTTATAAAATATTTTCAGAGGCAGGTGAAGGAGCAAGTGATACAGATATTATTGCTGCAATTGATCAAGCATTAAAAGATGGTTGTACATCAGTTAATCTTTCTCTTGGTTCACCAGGTGGAAAAAGTGAAGGGGATCCTGAATTAGATGCAATGAATAATGCAACTAATTCTGGTTTAATTGTTTGTGCAGCTGCTGGAAATGAAGGTTTGAGAAGTAAAGAACTTACTTGGCCCATAAGCCAACCTTCAACTGCTAAAAATGCAATTTCAGTTGCTGCGAGTGATGAAGGTGGCGGAACAGTTAATATTGTTTATCCAACTGGATTTGAAGATAAATTTGTTCCATTTACTTATGGAGATGGTGTACCTGAATTTCCTGAAGGAGAAGAATATCAACTTGTCTATTGTGGTTACGGAAGGGATAAAGATTTTGAAGGGAAAGATTTGAAAGGAAAACTTGCATTGATCCAGAGAGGCCCTCTTGCACCTGAGAATGCACTTACATTTGAAACAAAATATTTCAACGCTATAGCAAAAGGAGCAGATGGAGTTGTTGTTTTTGATACTGCACCAGGTCCACTTATAACAATGGCTCTTAATATAGAAAATCATCCAGGAGTTGATTTAAAACCAGCTGTTTTTATTATGGAAGAGGATGGTTATATTTTAAAATCTTTTATAGAAAGAGGATTAAAAGTTTCTTTCACAAGGAAACTAAGGAAAGAAAGTTTAGTTGCTGATTTTTCATCTCAAGGACCAACACCTGATAACTATTTTAAACCTGAGATTGCTGCTCCAGGTACTAATACATTTACAACTGCTCCTGAAGGAAAATATACATTTGGATTTGGCGGTACTTCTGGTGCAACACCATTTGTTTGTGGTTCAACTGCATTAATAAAACAACTCAATCCTGATTGGACTCCTGAAGATGTGAAAACAGCTTTAATGAATAATGCTTTTATTATGATTAATCCAAATAATAACCTTCCATTTACTTGGACAGACCAAGGATCAGGAAGGGTTGATATATATGCCACAGCCACAACTCCTCTTTTAATTAAACCATATTCAATTTTTATAATGGAAAAGGAAGGAAAAGTTGATATTAAAATAAAAAATTTATTAGATAATGATTTAGAGGTTAAGGTTACATCAAATTTAATATCTCAAGTGACTGGAATAACATTCGACTTTCTTGACAAAGAAGAAGTTTTCACTGTTAAAGCTAATGATGAATTAGCTATTCCATTCAATTATATAGTTGATGATAAAACTCCAGAAGGATACTATGATGCAGTAATTTTTTTCAGAACAAACGATAGAACTTTACATATCCCAATAGTTATAAAAAAGGGAATTCCTAAGGCTCCAACAAAAATTTTAGATGATATTTCAATTGATCCAAGAAAAATATCTCCAAATGGTGACGGAATAGAAGATACAATAAAATTTCATTTTAAATTAAATTTTGGTGAAAAGGGTCTTTTCAATGAACAAGCATATAGAAGTAGAATCGGAGGAGTTATAATTGATATTCTTGATGAAAAAGGGACAACAAAATTAGGAACAATTTATAAGAAAGTTTTAATGAACGGAGTTTATGATTTTATCTGGGATGGTAGAGATTTTGAAGGAAAATTCTTTTTATCAAATGGAAGATATCAATATAAAATTTATGCTGTTACAATTGAATCTGGCGATCAATTACAATTAGTTGAAGAAGGAGTAAAAACTGGATATTTTACAGTTGAGGGAGTTGTTTTTCCGTCTACAAAAATTGAGACAAGAGATTCAGTTGCAAAAAATACAGAGTTTTTCTTCGATGTTGGAGTAAAGGCTGCGCCAGATTTAAAAATTGTAAATTCAGAACTCGCTTTTGATCCAGAATACTTAGAGGTTATTGATGTTCTACCAGGTGATTTTCTAAAAGAAGGAGAAAGCGATGTTAAGGTTGAATATGAAGTTGATAAAGAATATGGGAAAATAAAAGTTAAAGTTACAAGAGTTAATGAAAAAGGAGTAACTGGTGAAGGAACTGTTTTTAGAATCAAATTTAAAGCCATAAAAGATGGTGGAACAAGGATCGCTATCTCAAGTTTTGTCGGTTTTGATTCGCAGAATAGACCTCTTGATTTTCTATTAATTGAAAAGGTCATAAAAATTACTCTACTTATGGGCGACATAAATGATGATGGAAAAGTAGATTCAGATGACCTTATTATATTTGCTTTAAGCTTTGGAACTCAAATTGGCGATTCAAATTATAATGAAAAGTGCGACTTAAATGGCGATGGTAAAGTTGATGCAGATGACCTTCTTCTCTTAGCTAAAAATTTTGGAACCTCAGCACCATAATGATAATTATAAAATAACTTAAGGGGGCCCCCTAAGGCTCCCTTTTTATTTATTTTGTTTACAAAAGTAAGCTGTCTATTTTTGTAAACTTTATCAAAAGTATCTTTTAATGGCAACCTCTAAGAGATTTAAAATAAAATCATCATAATTTAAGCCAATTTTTTCACCCATCTTTAAAATATCAGAATAACCTGGGATAAGTAACGGTAAAGAATTTATTTCAAGAATATAAAATTCATCATTTTTTACTCTTATATCAATTCTTGCATAATCTCTTAGCCCTAATGCTTTACAAGAAGCTTTAACTCCTCTTTTAATTTTTTCTTCAACCTCTTTATTAATTCTTGCAGGACAGTAATATTTTATTTTGTTTTCTCCTATTTCATTTTTTACTCTATATGAATAGAACCTTTCAACTCCTTCTGGAAGCGATGAGAAATCTATTTCAAGTAGAGGAAGAATTATAAGTTCTTCATCATTACCAACGACACCACAACTTAATTCAATTCCATCAATGAATTCTTCAACTAATGCTGGCTCTTTAAAATCTTTATGTATTTTTTCAACCTCTCTTTTCAAACTCTCTAAATCACATACAACTGAATTTTTAGTTAAACCCAATGCACTACCCTCTCTTACTGGTTTTACTATCAAAGGATAATTTAAATTCAAATCATTTTCTATATATTCGTTCTCCTTGATATGCGTAAATCTTGATGTTGGAATATTATAAAAAGATAAGATAAGCTTTGTTATAAATTTATCTAAACAGATAGTATGAGTGAAAGCTGAAGAACCCGTATATGGTATATTTAATAAATCAAGAATTGCTGGGATATGAATTTGCCTTCCCTCTTTTCCTCCACTTGTTGATAAATTAAACACAAAATCAACCTTTTTAATATTTTCAAAAAAATTTTCATCAAAAGGAATTTTAACTACTTCATATTTTTTGTTGATTGCATTAAATACTGAATCAACCATTAAACTTTTATTTTTGTCTAAATTTTTATCGTGAACCACTACAATTTTTTTTATCTCCATAAAATTTTCCTCAGATGATAAAAAAGGGTCAGTCCCTAATTTAACATTTTTAATCTATCTTTTTCTTTTAAAATTTTTCCATTCTCATCTACTGCATAATTTGCACCATTTATAACTTCGCACCTAATTTCTCCTTTTGCAACAGAAAATCCAGTTAAACCTGGGGCATCAAGAATACCAAATTTTACTGCATTATAAAGAGTTTCTGGATCAATCAATGGATCTTTTTTATCTTTTCCAATCTCTTTTATTTTTTCAATTAAATATAAAGATTCGTCTTTTATTTCATCAACTCTATTTCTAATATCTTTATCCTGAATAAAATCTGGAAGACCAGTTTCAGCAAGAAGATATGCTTTTTTTACCATCTTCACACTTTCTAAAATTTCCTTACTCGTTGCTCTTTTTATAGCTTCTGTATAAGCCA
>JAAYUH010000023.1 GCA_012517755.1 bacterium
AATGAAGACCCTAAAGCATTTGTTATAATTGGAGATGCAAGAGAGGTTATTGGTGAAGGATTTATTCCAATAGAGGAGGCAAAAAGATGAAAATTGAAGTTGATACTCATACACACACTATATTAACAGGTCATGCTTTTTCAACAATTATTGAAAATGTTCAAATCGCAAAAAAAGTTGGCTTAAAAGGATTGTGTCTTACTGATCATGGACCATCAAGACCTGATAGCCCAAGCATTGAATACTTTAAAATGCTTGCGAGTAGGTATTTGCCAGATGAAATAGAAGGAATAAAAATTTTTACTGGTTGCGAAATGAATATCATCTCAGAGGATGGTGATGTTGATTTACCATTAAACATCTACAAAAATTTGGATTTCAATATAATAGCATTTCACAATCAAACTCCTTACTCTTCGAATTCAAAAGGTAAAAATACAAAAAGTATGATAAATACTTTGAAGAAAGAAAATATAAATGGAATAGCACATCCTGGAGATCCATATTTCCCTTATCCAATCGATTTGGAAGATGTTATTAAAGCTGCATCAGATTATGATAAAGCAGTTGAACTCAACAATAATGTTTTAAAAAGAGGTGAATATTGGATAAATTATTATAAAGAGATGCTAAATTTATGTTTAAAATACAAAGTAAAAATTTTTATCTCTTCTGATGCACATTTAGCTTATTATATAGGTGAATTTATTGATGCAATTAGACTTTTAGATGAATTTGATTCAAATATAAAAGAGTTAGTTATTAACAAAAATATTGAGGATTTTGAAAAATTTATAAAAAAAATATAAAAAAATATATAATTTTGATTTTAGTTTTATTCATCTTATCAGTTGCTTTTTATAATATATCATATTACCTATCAGTTCTTGGGGAAGATGTTGATTTACCATATCCTGTTGTTCACTATTACAAAACAAACTCAACATTTTACATAATTGATAGAATTTTTTTTGAAAGAGATTATAGTTTTGATTTAAAAATTGAAATTGTTCAACCAATAAATGGAGAAGTTGAGATAGACTCTTATGCTTTTGGGGAGAGAGAAAGGGACAATGCAAATTTTATATGGATAAAACCTTTATATAAAGACGGGTCTTACAACATAGATGGAGTTTTGCCAAAAAGAGAGATTTATATAAAATTAAAAATAACTACAAATGAAAATCAGGGAACCGGCATAGGTTATCTATCATTCAAACATCTTTTTAAAACATACCATCTCAAGATTGTTTTAGGCACAACAAAAGAATATTTTGATAATGAATACCCATCTGAATATATACCTTATATTACTGGATATAATTACGAATATGGTATTGCAACAGATGAACTGATAAAAAATGGAGGAGTTCATCCATATCTACCAAAAATAAAAAGTTATGCAAAGAGTTTATTGAAAGAAAATTCTTTTGAAACTGCAAAAAATATTTTAAATTTTGTTATGAATATTTTTTCACAAGGAATAAATGTTACATATCTTGGTGATTATCCAGATTATTATTATATAGATAGGTATGAAAAAGAGGGGTCGATATCAGGAGTTTGCTCAGAAAGATCAATATTATTTCTATCACTAATAAGATCTATTGGAATTCCATCAAGACTTGTTTATGCTTCTGGTTATCCAGTTGATCATGTCTTTGTTGAATGTTTTATTGATGGTGAATGGATAAATTTTGATTCAACTTATGGAATCATAGGAAAGGATGACTTTTATTATGAAAAAGTTGTAAGAAATTTATCAACTTTTTCAAATTTCTATGGTGGTGTAAGAGAACATTTTAAAAAATATAGAAATAAAATAAATCCGATTTATCCATATGAAGAGATTTTAAATGATAAATATTTAAAAGAGTCAATAGTGATTAATGGAGTTGGTGGAGTGAAAATAGGTGATTCATATTTTTTAAGTTTAAGAGTCAGGTGGTCTCTGTTTAATTATGAAGATAAAGAGTTAATTTTAACTATTATTGATTCCTTAGGAAATAAAAAAGTTGCTGAAATTGAAACAAAAAATTTATTTTACAATTTTGCTGAAGGTACGATTTCTATAAAAATGAAGTTAAATAATTTCTTAGAAATAAATGGTAAAAGACAATTTAAAATAAATGTTAAATTGATTGATAAAGAGAAATTATTAGATTACTATGAAATTGGCGAAGGGCTTTTTCTTGAAAATTTCTCTTTTTAAAAAAAATTAACCACCAAGATAAGCTTCTTTAACTCTTGAATCTTCTTTTAATTCTTTACCTTCTCCTTGTAAAGCAATTGTTCCAGATTCAAGAACATAAGCATAATTTGCAATTTCGAGTGCCTTTCGAGCATTTTGTTCAACAAGAAGAATTGTGATTCCCTGTAAATTTATCTGACATAAAACCTGAAATATCTCATCAACAAGTACAGGAGACAGACCCATTGATGGTTCATCAAGTAACATTAATTCTCCACCTGTTGTTAGTGCTCTTGCTACTGAAAGCATCTGTTGTTCACCACCTGACAATGTACCTGCAAGTTGTTTCCTTCTTTCTTTTAGTCTTGGAAATATATCAAAGACTCTTTCGAACCTCTCTTTTCTAATTTTCTTGTCTTTAATTGTCCAAGCTGCAAGTTCAAGATTTTCCATAACAGTTAAAGTTTCAAAAATTCTCCTTCCTTCAGGAACATGAGATATTCCTAATTCAACTATTTTGTGTGCTTCATAATTTGTAATTTCCTGCCCTTTAAAATAGATATGACCATCTTTTGGTTTTATCAATCCACTGATTGTTTTTAAAGTTGTAGATTTGCCAGCTCCATTTGCTCCAATTAATGTTACAATTTGACCAGATTTTACTTTAAAAGAGATATTTTTTAAGGCTTTAATCGCTCCATAATTAACTTCAAGATTAACAACTTCTAACATTTTCCACCCTCACTTCCTAAATATGCTTCAATAACTTTTCTATCATTTCTTATCTCATCTGGATTACCTTCAGCAATTGTTTCACCAAAATCCATAACTTTTATTCTTTCACAAATCCCCATTACAACTTTCATCTGATGTTCAACAAGAAGAATTGTTACATTAAACATTTCTCTTATTGAATGGATTAGTTCCATCAAATTTCCAACTTCTCTTGGGTTCATACCAGCAGCAGGCTCATCAAGAAGAAGTAATTTTGGTTTTGTTGCAAGAGCTCTTGCTATTTCAAGTTTTCTTAATTCTCCATATGGCAAATGTTTTGCAAGGTTATTCATTCTTCCTTGAAGTCCAAAAATTTTCAATAAGTCATAGGTCTCTTCTTTTATTCTTCTTTCTTCATCATAAAATTTTTTTGTTCTTAATATTGAATCAGTTATTTTATAATCAGCTTTAAAATGTTTTGCAACTCTAATATTGTCGATAACCGTGAGTTCATTAAATATTCTTAAATTCTGAAAAGTTCTTGCTATTCCTTTATCAACAATTATGTGTGATTTTAAACCAGTTATATTATTTCCCTCAAATAAAATTTTTCCTTCAGTTGGCTTATACACTCCTGTGATAAGATTAAAAATTGTTGTTTTTCCAGCACCATTAGGTCCAATCAATCCCCAGAGTGAACCCTCTGGTAAATCAATATTAAAATTATTAACTGCTCTTAATCCACCAAAATAGTGTGTAACATTTTGTAAAGAAAGAATGGTCTCCATTATTTTTCTTCCTCCTCTGGTATAAGTATCTTAAATTCTCTTTTTCCCATAAGACCTTCATTTCTATAAAGCATTATTACTATTAAAAGAGCTGAATATACAACCATTCTCCACTCAATTCCTACTGTAAAAGTTGGTGTAATATCATCTATCCATCTTAACAGAAACCTTAAACCTTCAGATAAAAATGTCAAACCAAATGCAGCTATTATTGAGCCACTTATACTTCCCATACCCCCAGTATAAACCATAATAAGTACAAAAATTGTTCCTAAAAAACCATATTGAGTTGGATGAGCAATTTGTAGAAGATGACATAAAAGTCCTCCAGCAAGTCCAGCAAAAAAGGCACCTATTGTAAAAGCATAAACTTTATATTTTGTTGTATTAACTCCCACAAGTTCAGATGCTACTTGATCTTCTCTTATAGATTTAAAAGCTCTTCCATGAGTTGAAAAAACAATATTTCTTATAATAAGAACAGAGATTACAGTTATTATAAAAATTACTGTAAAGTTAGAAAATTTTGGAATGCCAAGAAGACCTCTTGGACCTCCTACATAGTCAATGTTATTTATTATGGTTCTTATAATTTCACCAAAACCAAGTGTTACTATTGCAAGATAATCTCCTCTTAATCTTAAAGTTGGTAAACCAAGAAGAAATCCAATTAAACCTGATGCAATACTCCCTACAATTAATGCTATAAAAAAGAGAATATAGTTCAAAGGATTTGATGGATTAATTTTCCAGATAATTGTTGTTAAAACTCCTGAAACATATGCACCGACTGCAGCAAAACCCATATGACCGATTGAAAATTGTCCAGTAAAACCATTTATTAAATTTAAACTGACAGTTAAAATAACATAGACAAGAGAAAGATTAATTGTATTAAGTATATAATCATTTACTATAATTTGGTATCTATTAAGAGAAAAGACAACAATATAAAATATCAAACTATATAATAAAAACTTAATATCTCTTTTTAATCTCATCTAACCTCCTATACTTTTTCTGCAACTGTTTCACCAAGCAAACCTTGAGGTCTAAAAAGGAGAACCAAAATCAAAATTGCAAAAGCGATACCTTCTCCAAGAAGAGAGTTATATGAAGTTGCAAATGTTTCAGAAATGCCCATAATATAACTACCTAACATAGCTCCTGGGATGTTTCCTATTCCACCTAAAACAGCAGCAATAAAAGCTTTAAGACCAGGTAAAACTCCCATATAAGGAAAAATTCTTGGATAAGAAACACCAGTTAAAAGCCCAGCCGCTCCTGCTAATCCTCCACCAACGATAAATGTTATTGTTATTATTTTTTCAATATCAATACCCATTAGTTTTGCTGCGTCTTTATCCTGTGATACAGCTCTCATAGCCATACCAATTCTTGTATATTTTACAAGATAAGTTAAAAAAATCATAAGACTAACACTCACCAAGACATCGATTATTATATAGTTTGAAATAGTTGTATTCCCAAATTCGAAAATTTTTGATTTTATAAACTGCTCGTTTGGAAAAGCTCTATATGATGGACCTATAAATGGTAATGCAGAAAATAAATATTCAATAAACATAGAAACACCTAATGCTGTTATCAAAGCAGAAATTCTTGGTTTGTATCTTAAAGGTTTGTATGCAATTTTATCTGCAAGAACTGCAGCAAGTGAACCTGCTGCTATACTTATTATAAAAACCAATACAACAGGAATATGATATCCTCTTAGGTTACCAAAAATAATTATAAAATAACTTGCATATGCACCAATCATAAAGAAATCACCATGAGCAAAATTAATTAATCTAACAATTCCATAAACCATTGTGTAGCCTAATGCTATTAATGCGTAGATACTTCCAAGTTGTATTCCATTTATAAGTTGTTGTAAATTAAATATTTTTTCCATAATACTCCTTTTTAAAATGGGGAGGTATTGCCTCCCCAGCTATAAAAGGAAATCAGATTTTAGGGATTAACAGCAGTTTTATAAACTTGTTGGCCATTCTTTATTTCAAGTATAACTACTGATTTAACTGGATTTCTATTCTCATCAAAAGTTATAAAACCTGTAACACCATTAAACTCTATATTTTTCAAAGCTTCTTTAATCTTAGCACCATCTGTTGAACCTGCATTTTGAATGGCTGTAAGAGTTATATTCATAGCATCGTATGCAAGACTTGCTAAGGCTTCAGGATCTTGTCCAAATTTTTCTTTATATTTTTTTACAAATTCTTGAACCTCTGGTCTTTGATCATCTTTTGAGAAGTGATTTGTGAAGAAACCACCTTCAACTGCGTCTCCACCTATTTTTACAAGGTCTGGAGAATCCCAACCATCACTACCTAAGAAATATCCTTTAAATCCAAGTTCTCTTGCCTGTTTCATTATCAATGCTGCATCACTGTAGTAATCAGGAATATAAATTAATTCTGCTCCAGCCTTAATTAAGTTTGTTAATTGTGCTTTAAAATCTGTTGCACCAGTTGGGTGTGATTCAAAACCAACAACTTCTCCACCAAGATTAATGAATTGATCTCTAAAAAATTCAGAAAGACCTTTTGTATAATCATTTCCAACATCAAAAATTAAGCCAACCTTTCTTGCGCCCAAATCATAATATGCAAAATTTGCTCCAACTTTTCCTTGAAATGAATCAATAAAACATACTCTAAATATATAATCTCCATACTCTGTGACTCTTGGATTTGTCGAACCTGATGAAACAAAAGGAACACCCTTTGCTTGTGCTATTGGGGCTCCTGCAAGACTACATTTACTCATTACTGATCCAACAATTGCAACAACTTTATCTTGATCAATTAATTCTGTCCATACAGTTGCAGCTTCAGTTGCATCACCTTTATCATCCTCAAAGATTAATTTAATCTTTTTACCTAAAACTCCACCCTTTGCATTCCACTCTTCGACAGCCAGATTCTCACCATTTCTTGTTGAGATACCATATGTTGATGCCTCACCAGAAATTGGACCTACTCCACCAATTTTAATCTCTTCTACAGCCTTTTCTTTAGTTTGGCAACCTGTAGTAAAACTGATTAACCCTATAAATAAAACCATAATTAAAATAGTTAAATACACCTTTTTAAACATGGGTCCTCCTTATTTGTAATATTAAAATCAATATTTTAATATCTTATTTTAATTTGTCAATAGGTTGTGTTAATGCAAATTCAAATTTTTTACTATTAAAGATAAAAATTTTCTTTTTTTTGAAACAAAAAATAAGGAAAATTTTGACCTTGGTTAAAAAATAATAAAAAAAAATTATGGACTAATTGTTGTATTATAAACCTGCTGTCCATCCTTTATTTCAATTATAACTACTGATTTAACAGGATTTCTGTTCTCATCAAATGTAATTTTACCTGTAACTGCTTTAAATGAAATGTTCTTTAAAGCATCTCTTATTTTGGCTCCGTCTGTAGAACCGGCATTTTTTATTGCTGTTATCATTATATTCATAGCATCGTAAGCTAATGCTGCAAAACCATCTGGATCTTTTCCATATTTTTCCTTGTATTTATTAACAAAATCTTGAACCTCTGGTCTTGGATCATCTTTTGAGAAGTGATTTGTGAAGAAACCACCTTCAACTGCGTCTCCACCTATTTTTACAAGGTCTGGAGAATCCCAACCATCACCACCTAAGAAATATCCTTTAAATCCAAGTTCTCTTGCCTGTTTCATTATCAATGCTGCATCACTATAGTAATCAGGAATATAAATTAATTCTACTCCAGTCTTAATTAAGTTTGTTAATTGTGCTTTAAAATCTGTTGCTCCTGTTGGATGAGATTCAAATCCAACAACTTCTCCACCAAGATTAATGAATTGATCTCTAAAAAATTCAGAAAGACCTTTTGTGTAATCATTACCAATATCAAAAATTACTCCAGCTTTTCTAACACCCAAATCATAATATGCAAAATTTGCTCCAACTATTCCCTGAAATGGATCAATAAAACACGCTCTAAAAATATAATCCCCACAATCTGTAACCATAGGATTAGTTGATGCTGGCGCAATCATTGGAATTTTTTTTGCCTGACAAATAGGAGCAGCTGCAAGACTGCACTTACTCATAGCTGTTCCAACTATTGCAACAACTTTATCTTGATCAATTAATTTTGTCCAAACATTTACTGCTTCTGCTGGGTCGCCTTTGTCATCCCTAAAAATTAATTTAATCTCTTTACCTAAAACTCCACCTTTTGCATTCCACTCTTCGACAGCCAAATTCTCGCCATTTCTTGTTGAAATACCAAAAGTTTCTGCATCACCTGATATTGGTCCTACTCCACCAATTTTAATCTCATTAACCTCTTGTTCTTTAGGTTGACAACCTGTAGTAAAACCTATTAATCCAACAAATAAAGCTATAACTAAAATAGTTAAATACAACCTTTTAAACATAAATCCCTCCTTACTTAAGAATATAAATTAATTATAATAACAAATTTTTTTATTTGTCAAAAGATAGATTTTGAAAAATTGTATTAACTTATATACAAAGAAGAATAATCTCTTCAAAAATAAGTCAATATAATCTCATTAATTTACCTTTAGACATAATTAAAATATATTTGTGAACCAAAGAGAAACAAGACATCAAATAACAACTATTATAGTATATAGAGTAGGATTTTTTACAAATTCTTTTGTCTTCTTTTCTTTATCTATTATTTTAAGAATTTTACAAAAGATATATGAGAAGATCAAACCAATTATTGTAAATACAATGCCTCCTAATATATTTACTTTCTTCCATAAGACTGGATCAGATAAAGTTTTTACCACTCTTACCTCAATTAAACTATTCTAAAGTATAAAAATTATAACTATTCCACTAATGAAAATTATTATAGAGATTATTAAAGATATAATGATAAGAGAGTTAGGAATTGTAAAAGGTTTGTAGGTAGTTTTAACTTCTTTGCCACTCTTTTTGAGTAAATTATTCTTATTATTAGAACTATTAATAGGATACCAAGAAAAAATAGTGGATGATATTTGAACCTCCAGTTGAATCCTTAAAAATAAGAAATAAAGGTGAAAAGGATTAAAAAACGCCAGTAATTAAGAATACTAATTCTGCAAACTTATTTAATTTCTCCCAGACTTTTGGATCAGATAGTGTATCATTTGTTCAAACACCATCAAAGTAGTTCATCTTAGTAAAAAACATAGCAGGAGAAACTGCTTGTTATTATTATTCCTGAAATTAAGTAAGCAATTAAATCAGGTATTTTAATTCCCTCCATTATAAATTAAATATTATTTTCATTCTTTTTCTTAAAATTTTTTTTATTTTTTTTCATAAAAAATAACATTATATTCAAAGGAATTAACATTGTTGGCCAGGGTATCTGACCTAAAGCTACAATCAAACTGGTTTTTGGATCAAGAAATTGAAGAGATAAGACAGTAGCAATTGAAATATTATTAAAGGTCTTCGAATTTGAAATTGCAATTCTATCTGGTAAGTCCAAGAAAAATGGAAAAAAGAAGTTAAAAATTTGAAATAAAAGAAAAACAGAATAAAGAATTAAAATATATTTTATAACTTCCAAAGGATTTTCTCTAATATAAATTGAATTTAATGAAACTATTGATGATGTTAAAAGCATCACAAGAATTAAAGTTATGATTTTACTATTATTACTAAAAAAATCTGTTGCTTTTTTAAAAAACTTTTTAAAAGGAATAGCTAATAAAAGAGGTATAAATATTAATCTAAGAACTGTTATGAAAACTTGTAAATAATCAAGTTTTACAACCTTCCTAAAGAATAAAAAGAAAAAAAGTGGAATTAAAAATGGAGCTAAAATGTGTGTAATTATCGTTAATAGAACAGCTAAAAGGGTATTTCCATTTGATAAATCTGTCATAGCAGAAGCAGCAACACCAGTTGGAACAAGAGCAAGTAGCATAATTGCACTAAGAGTAAGGTAATCAAAATTAAAATTACTGTATATTAAATAAATTAAGATTGGAGTCAGAAATGAGTTTATAAAAATTATATAAATTATTAGGATAGGTTTCTTCATATAGATTTTTACAGAGTTAAAATCAACTTTTAAAAATGTGATAAATAATATAAACATCAACAGATAAGTGATATAGTTTGTGAAAAAATTTAAAAAAGGGAATAGAATACCTAATATAACTGATAAAATTAAAAGGTATGAACTATTATTTTCAATAAGTTTTTTCATCTATACTTCAATTTTCAGAGTATGATCTTCTATAACTCTCCTCTTCCATGAACCTTTAAAGAAAAATATTATTGCAACTAACATAGTTATAAAATTACTTATTGTCATACCAATCCAAACACCAGTTGAATTCATCTTCAAAACAAAACCAAAGATATAACTTAATGGAACTCTTAAACCCCATAATCTTAAGAAAGATATTATCATATTTGGAGTGTTATTGCCTGAAGCGTGGAAGGCTGACATAATGCCTCTTATCACTCCAAAGGTTGGTATTGCAGGTGCAAAATATAGTATAAACTTTGTAGCTTCATTGATTATATCTATCTCATTTGGAATAAAAAGTGAAACCAAATTTCTTCTAAATATAACAATAATGGCTGTTTCTATACAAAGAAGTAAAAACATAAAAGCCATCCCTCTATAGGCTGAATGAGTTGCTCTATCTTCCTTCTTAGCACCAAGTGATTGACCAATGATAGTAGTAAGTCCCTCACCAAGTCCATCAACTGTAACATTTGAAAATGATAATATTCTATCTCCAATGCCATATGCTGCAATCGCCACTCTTGCATTATTTAATCTCCCAATAATTCCTGTTAGAACAACAAAGCCAAGAGCTTCTGCGCTACTACCAATTGCAGCTGGTAAACCAATCTTAAAAATCTTTTTAATCCAGTTTACTTCAGGTTTGAGATATCTTGTTTTTACATGTATTCCCTTTTTACCACTTGTAAGAAAATAAAGAGCAAAAATTGATGCAATAAACATTGAAAAAATTGTAGCTACTGCAGCCCCAACAATTCCCATTTTTGGAAATGGACCTAAACCAAAAATAAGAAGTGGATCAAGGAAAATATTCAAAATATTTGTAAAAATAGTTACATACATAGGTGTTAAAGTATCGCCATAAGATATCATAATAGATCTAAATACACTATTAATGAACATAAATGGAAATCCTAAAGATATTACTTTTAAATATGCATTTGCGACAGTTGTTAACTCCTCAACATTTGTTAATAAGTTTATAATTATAGGTATAAAAAAATATCCAATAATTCCTAATATTATACTGGAGATTACTGTTATAGAAAGAACTTGAGATGCAGCGAAGTTTGCTTTTTCATTTTCATTTGCACCTGTAAACTGTGAAACAAGAGCTATACCTGCCATTGCAAAACCAGCAGCAAAAGAAAGTAAAAACCACATACTTGGAAAAGCAAGTTGAAGTCCTGCGACGGCATTTCCACTTTCTCCAGCTGGCAAATGTCCAAGCCAGAATGTATCAACAAGATGATAAACTGATTCAAGAATAGATGAAACCATAACAGGCCATCCTAATTTCCACATAACAGGTATTAAAGGTTTATTAAGGACTTCATCGAGTGATACCTTTTTCATTCTACCTCCAAAACAACTTATTTTAATTTATCATAAATTGATAAAAAAGTAAAATATTTTAATAATTCCATAATTATATTGGCGTTTTTGAAATATAGTGTAAAAAATATTTTTAGATAATAACTGTAAAATTAAAGTTCTCAAGGAAGGTTGAGGTTCTCAAAAATAGATAAAAAATATTAGTTCGAAAAAGTATCTCTTAATATATATAATAATTTAAACTAAAAAATATAAAGTATTGCCTTACTTAGA
>JAAYUH010000228.1 GCA_012517755.1 bacterium
AGATTTAAAAGAAGATGAAATTAATGAAAAATTTGATAGAGGTTTAAAACCTGTTGTTAGGTTTAAAACTCCTTTAAAAGGAGAAATAAAAGTTAAAGATAATTTAAGAGGAGAGCTTGTTTTTCCATTAGAAAATCTTGATGATTTTGTAATATTAAGGTCAGATGGTATTCCTACATATAATTTTGCTGTTGTAATTGATGATGCTCTAATGAAGATAACTGATATCATTAGAGGAGAAGATCATCTTCATGGAAACACACCAAGACAAATATTAATTTATAAGGCCTTAAATTTTCCTTTGCCTAACTTTATTCATCTACCTATGATTCTTGGAGAAGATCATACAAGATTATCAAAAAGGCATGGTTCAGTTTCATTAAAAGATTATAGAAATGAAGGTTATCTTCCAGAGGCACTTGTCAATTATATGGCACTTCTTGGATTTTCACCAACAACTAAAGAGAAAGAATTTTTTACTCTTGAAGAGCTTATTAATGAATTTGATATCAAAAATTTATCAAAAAGTAATGCAATTTTCAGTACATCAAAATTAAAATGGATGAATCATAAATATATAGAGATGAGTGATATTAAAAAACTAACCAATTTGATAAAAGAATTTATAAGTGGTGAATATAATTTAAATGATGAATGGCTGAAAGACGCTGTAAGATTATTAAGAGAGCATATTTTTGTTTTAAGTGATATTAATAATATTTTAAATGAGATTTTCAATCCTATACCATTAGATGATCAGAAAATAAATTATCTTAAAGAACAAAAAAGATTGTTAAATGAATTCGTTTTGAGTTTAGACACCCTAAATGAATGGAGTGAAAATGAAATTTTAAATTTAATAAGGGAAGTTGGAAAAAAATTAAACATTAAAGGTAAAAACCTTTATTATCCATTAAGAGTTGCAATAAGTCATAAAGACGAAGGTTTTGAGATATATGTTTATATCTATTTAATAGGAAAAGAAGAAACAAAAAAAAGAATTATGGAGGTTATAAACTCATAATGATAAAGGTATACAATACCTTA
Organism: bacterium; assembly: GCA_012517755.1. Classification (GTDB taxonomy): domain Bacteria; phylum Caldisericota; class Caldisericia; order B22-G15; family B22-G15; genus JAAYUH01. The sequence goes on from JAAYUH010000228.1 coordinate 1,048, forward strand.
ACAAGAAAAAAAGAGGAATTCGTTACAAGAGAAAAAGATAAAGTTTATATGTATGTTTGTGGTTTAACTCCTGATAATTACCCTCATATCGGTCATGCAAGACCTCTTGTTGTTTATGATACTATGAAAAGGTATCTAAAATATAAAGGTTATCAAGTCAAATATGTTCAAAACTATACTGATATTGATGATAAAATTATCAAGAGAAGTATAGAATGGGGTCTTTCTCCAAAAGAGATAGCTGAAACATTTATTAAAATGTATGAGAAGTATATACATCAATTAAATATAGATATAGAGGATAATTTGTATATAAAGGTAACAGATCAAATAAAAGATATAATTGAATTTATCAAAGTTTTACAAGATAAGAATTTTGCATATCAAACAGATACAGGCGTCTATTTTGAGGTTAAAAAATTTAAAGATTATGGGAAATTATCAAATAGAAAAATAGAAGATATGTTGAGCGGTGTTAGGATTGAAGTTGATGAAACAAAAAAAGAACCGATTGATTTTGCTTTGTGGAAAAAGTCGAAAGAGGGTGAACCTTTCTGGGAGTCTCCTTGGGGAAAAGGAAGGCCTGGCTGGCATATTGAATGTTCTGTAATTTCAATTAAATATCTTGGTTTTGGTTTTGATATTCATGGTGGCGGTAATGATTTAATATTTCCACACCATGAAAATGAGATTGCGCAAGGTGAGGCATGGAAAGGGGATAGACCAGTTGTTAGATATTGGTTGCATAATGGATTAGTAAATTTAAATAAAGAGAAGATGTCTAAATCATTAGGAAACTTTTTAACAATTGAAGATATATTAAAAACATATGAACCTGAAGTTTTAAGATTATTTCTCCTTTCTTCTGATTATCACTCTCCTGTAGATTATTCTGATGAAAAAATGGAGGATATAAGAAAGCAATATTATAAAATTAGAGAGTTTTATTCAATGCTGCAAACTTTATCAAAAAAAGAAGAATATGTCTCTGATAATTCAAAAAAATTAATAGATTCAATTTTTAATGAATTTTTAGACAATATGGATGATGATTTTAATACTCAAGGAGCAATAGGTGTTTTATTCAAATTAATTAATAAATTCAATACAGGAGAGATAAAAGAAAATTATTCATATCTTTTAGAAAAAGTTAATGATATGTTGAATATACTCGGAATAAAAATAACATTTAGAGAATTAGAAAATATAAAAGAAGAACTTATAAAAATTATTAATGATTATTCTTTTTACAACTCCAATGATGAAAATCTTTCTGAGTTAGAGTTAGTAAAAAAAATTATAGATTACAGGAAAAAATTAAGAGAAGATAAAAATTTTAAATTAAGTGATGAAATCAGAGATAGATTGAATAGATTAGGTTATGAAATAAGAGATGGAAGAAAAGAGACGATTTTCTTTAAGAGAGAATAACACTATTTTCAATAAAAATGAAATAATTGAAGCAATAAAAAACAATATTTTACTAAAAGTCATTTTTAAATATGGTTATAAAAATAGAGAAATAGAAAATTTATTAAAAGAGAGAAATATTCCTTATACATATAAAGATACAAACTATTTTAAAAAATATCCTGAATCAAATAATATAATTGGTTTTATTTCACCAGTAAAAATTAAAGAATTGAGTGAAATAGAGGTGAATAAAGACGATATCTATGTTATGGCTTTAAATATTGAAGACCCACATAACTTTGGAGCAATCATAAGAAGTTCAGAAATTTTTGGGGTAAAAGGAGTTCTTTTCCCAAAAAGAAGAGGAGTAACAATAACGCCAACTGTTATAAAAGCATCTACTGGAGCTATATTTAATATAGATTTATATGAATTTGGAGGAGTTAATTCAACAATAAAAGAGTTAAAAAATAAAGGTTTATGGATTGTTTGTCTTGATATGAATGCAAAAGAAGATTTATCAAATTTTAAACCACCCTTTCCTTTTGTTTTGATAGTTGGAGGCGAAGATAGAGGAATCAATCTTAAGGTATTAGAAGGGAGTGATTTTGTTATAAAAATTAGAACTTTTGGTAAAACAACTTCTCTTAATGCATCTGTTTCGCTTGGTATTGCTCTTTATGAAATGACGAAATTTAAAAAATAATGTCCTTTATGTGATTTAATTTATAATCATTTTTTGAAGAGATTAAAATTCCAATAAATTCAAATTTAATGTCTTTGTATTTTTTCTTATTTTTTGATAGATAATCTAAAGAAGAATTTTTTATATGATCAATTTTTTTTGAAGAGATACTCTCTTCAGGAGAAACAAATTCTAAATTACTTTTCGTTCTTACTTCAATAAAAATAATAGAATTATCTTTTTCACATATTAAATCTATTTCTCCATATTTCGTTCTGAAGTTTCTTTCAATAATTTTATATCCAGATTTGATTAAATATTTTTCTGCTATCTCCTCCCCCTTTTTACCTAAATCTTTCTTTTTCATAAAAAAGCCCCTCCTTTAAAGGAGGGGCAATGTTTAAATTTTTTTAATCCTTTGGATAAGTTATTGTTACTGTTTTTGTATCTTGATCCCAATCAACTTTACATCCTAAATTCTCTGCAACAAATCTTACAGGTAACATTGTTCTACCGCTAATTATCATTGGTACAACTTTTGGATTATCTGGACCTATTGGTGTGTCAACTCCATTAACTTTTGCAATATTTTTTCCTATCCATAGTTCAATTGTTGTGTTTTTTAATGTAACAGTGACTTTCTTTTCATTCCCATCCCATCCAACTTCTGCACCAAGTGGTTCTGCAACCCATCTTATAGGAAGTAAAGTTCTTCCTTCAACAATCGTTGGGGGAACATCTATCTGTTGAGGATTATCATTGACATACATATTTAAATTACCAATTTGAAGCATTAAAACTATTTTTTTAGAATAAATTTCAACTTCATTAATCTCAAGACTAAATCTCAATTGATTTAATTCAGGATCTTTAAAAACAACATCACTTAAATCCAATTTAACTTTTCCAATTTTTAATGCTTTGAATTTTGTTATCAGAAGAGTTCCATCACCGCTTACTCCGTCTACTTTACCAGTTCTCGAAACTCCAATTATTACCACTCCATTTTCTTTATCAATATTCTTTAAAAAGAGAGTTGAAACTCCATCTTTTTTAAGAAAATCACCTTCAACTACATCTATCAAGTCAAGATACTCTTTATCATATTTCAAGGTAAATCCAAATCCGTAGAGATTTGCTACATCGTTTACCTTTATTTTTACTTCAAATTCTGAATTAAGATCAACTACTGTTTTTTCTATCAATATTTTAGTTCTTGTTGCAAGAATAACTTTTAGAGAAATAGTTTTTGTAAGAGTAGGATCTCCATCTGAAGTTATCAATAGATCGATTTTTAATTCATCTCCAATTTTTGCTGTTAATGGAGGTAAAATTCTTATCTCAAAATCAATTTTGCCTTGTGTAGTGACTGTCAATTTTTCAGGAAATGTTACTTCCCAGTCATAAGTATCAGAAATTACAGAGATAATATAAATATCATCTTTAGCTCCTTTATTGTTTAAGGTTAAATTAAAAGAAACTTCTTGTCCAGGTTTTGAAATTTTTTCAATTGCATCTGATGTAATTGAAAATACATAATCTACTAATTTTTCTCCAAATGGAGATATTATTCTTACAACATTATGGAATAAATCAGCTGCATATATATATCCATCAGCTCCTATAAACATATGAGCGAGTTCATAATATCCTCTTGGTGTTGAACCTAAAAAAGTTCCATCGCTCTTAAACATCTGAATTCTTCCATTTTCTGTGTCAGCAACATAAACAACTCCTTCTTTATCAACAGCAATTCCAGTTGGGAACCAAAATTTTTCTAATTCTCTTCCACCGCCTTTACCAATTTTTCTTAAAAGGTTTCCGTTTGAATCATATACTTCGACATAATGATCGAATGTTGCTACATATATATCACCACTATCATCTACTGCAATTGCATTCGCTTCTCCATTTATCTTAAACTCTTTATAAATAGTTCCATCTACTGATGAAACTGAATAAATCATGTAATTACTTGATACTACCCATAATCTCCCTTGTTTATCAAACGCCATCTGATAAGGTAGAAGAATTGTATTTTTGCAATTTTCAAGTACTCTTAAGAAGTTTCCTTGTAAATCAAAAACTGCAACTGGTGCTTCATCAATTCCCGATGAAACATAAACTTCATTTTTGCTACAAAGAACACCACCAATAGCTGCAAAAGGTTTATCTTCAGATATTCCTGTTATCTTTTTAAGAAATTTTCCTTCACTATTAAATATTACAATTTCACCATAATCGCCAAAATTTGCCCAATGTGCAACCCAGATGTTTCCAGATGAATCAACAGAAACTGAAATAGGATTGATTAATCTACCTTCAACAAATGGATCATAGTCAATCTTATTCTTGAAATTTCCATCCTTATCAAAAACAGTTAGTCTTGTTGTTCTTGGCCATCCAAATGGGTTTCCAGTTCCATGAAAATATCCAGCATCAAAAGTATAAATATTTTCTTCATCATCAACTGCTATTCCAGCAGGTGTTAAAAATTCGCCAGGTTTCAAAGGAACTTGAGTTCCTCTTACACCTATTTTTAAAACAAAATTACCATTTTTGTCAAACTTTTTTATACAGGGATTTATAGGTGCTCCTAATCCTCTATCAACTACATATACAAAATCTCCTTTCACCTCTACATCAAATGGATAAACAAATTGATTATCTTCACCACCTTTTCCACCAAACGAAAATAAAATATTTCCATCTTTATCAAGTTTAAAAATTTTACAATTTTTAACTTCAACAACCCAAAGATTATCTTCGTTATCAAAAGTTAATCCTTCAGGGTTTGGTAAATCACTACTTTTAATTGATTTTAAAAATTTTCCATCCTTATCAAAAACCTGAATTCTTGAATTTAATTGATCTGAAACATAAATTAATCCATCTTTTGAAACTGCAATTCCAGAAGGTCCATTAAATTTTCCATCTTCACTTCCTTCTTCTCCAATCTGTAATAATACTTCACCTTCACTTGAAAACTTTACAACATAATTGTTAAAGAAATCAGCAACATAAATATTTCCATTTTCGTCAACATCTAAATCTGCTGGATATTGTAATTTCCCATCTGTATATCCCAACTCACCAATAACTTTGATGTGATTAAGATCTTTATCAAGGATATGAACTCTTCCATATGATGTGTCTAAAACATAAAGTAAGCTATTTTTAAATTTCATTCCTTGCATTGGAAATGATAGTTCTGATTTAAAATCGCTCTCAACTGTATTTGCCCATTCAAGAGTGAAACTTCCTATATACTCATCTGGCATAACTCCAACAACACCAATTTGTGCAATGTTCCTTTCCTGAGCATTTGAGAACTTGAGAGATGTAAAACTTAAAATCATAAATAGAATTAATAATAATTTTAATAAATTGTTTTTTGATCTCATTTATACTCCTTTCAATCATCAAAAATTCTTTGATATTTATTATAAACCTTTTATAATATATTGAAATTAATATAATTTAATAATTATAAATGAAACTGAAGAAACTTGACATAGTTTCAAATAAAAAATATAATAAGAAAAGATATATCAGGGGCAGTAGCTCAGTTGGGAGAGCGTCTCTATGGCATGGAGGAGGTCGCGGGTTAGAATCCCGTCTGCTCCACCAATTTTCTCGGAGGTTTTTTTAGTGGATATTAACTTTGATTTTAAAAAAATTGAAAAAAAATGGAAAAAAATATGGAATGAATTAAATATATATGGAAATTATGATTATAATAAACTAAAATATTATATTCTTGAAATGTTTCCATATCCCTCAGGACCACTTCATATGGGTCATATGAGAACTTACACTTTAGGAGATGTAGTTGCAAGATACAAAAGAATGAAAGGTTTTAATGTTTTACATCCTATGGGATGGGATGCTTTTGGATTACCTGCTGAAAACGCAGCTATTCAACATAATCTATCACCAAAAGATTGGACATACAACAATATATATATAATGAAAAATCAATTTCTAAATCAAGGATATTCCTATGATTGGGATAGGGAGATTGCAACATGTGAACCAGAATATTATAAATTTACACAATGGTTTTTTTTAAAATTATATGATTCAGGACTTGCTTATAAAGATAAAGCACTTGTTAACTATTGCCCAAAATGTAAGACAGTTCTCGCAAACGAGCAGGTAATTGGAGGAAAATGTTGGAGATGCGATTCAATTGTTGAAAAAAAAGAGTTATCTCAATGGTTTTTTAAAATCACTGATTTTGCACAAGATCTTTTGGATGATCTTGATCTTCTTACTGATTGGCCAGAAAAAGTTAAAATTATGCAAAAAAATTGGATTGGTAGAAGTGAAGGAATTGATATTGTTTTTCCAGTTTTAAATAGTGATGATAAAATAGAAGTCTTTACTACAAGACCAGATACAATATTTGGTGTTACCTTTGTTGCTCTTGCACCAGAACACCCTTTAACTTTAGAAATTGCAAAAAGAAATGGAATTTATGAAGAGGTTAAAAATTTTATCGATGAATCTCTAAAATTAAGTGAAATTGAAAGAGTTTCTGTTGAAATACCAAAAAAGGGACTGTTTCTAAAAAGTTATGTTTTAAACCCTATAACTAATGAAAAACTTCCTATCTATGTTGCAAATTATATTGTATATCAATATGGAAAAGGAGCGGTAATGGGAGTTCCAGCTCATGATCAGAGAGATTTTGAATTTGCTAAGAAAATGAAAATTCCTGTTAAGGTTGTTATTAAACCTTTTGATTCAGATATAAATCCTGAAAATATGGAAAAAGCTTTTGAAGAAGA
>JAAYUH010000024.1 GCA_012517755.1 bacterium
AGTTATAGGTAACAAAATCGCCTTCGAAGACGGAGAAATTTATATTAATAAAGCATAAATCACAAAATTATTCAATTTTGTATCTATAAAATAGATATTTAATAAATTCTTTTTTTATTAAATAGAGGTCTCTGAAAAAATTATCCAAACTGGCATTCCTGCGGAGGTAGGAATTTATATTATCGAAGGAAATACTGGATTCCCGTTTACACGGGAATGACAAAAAAAGAAGCGTTTTCAAGGGAATGAAAAAATAGACGGACTGGATTCTCGTTTTCTCCGCTTTCGCAAGGACTGGAATGAAAAAATAGACGGACTGGATTCCCGTTTACACGAGAATGACAAAAAAAGACATTTTCACGGGAATGACAAATAGTAGGGATTACCAATATTTGACAAAATAGAGAGTACTTCAGTAATTGACAAAATAAAAATGGTGGATTCCCGTTTTCACGGGAATAACAAAATGGAGGGATTACAAATGGAAACGCTGGATTCCCGTTTACACGGGAATGACAAAATAGAAGTGTTTTCAAGGGAATGAAAAAATAGACGGACTGGATTCCCGTTTCCCCGCTTTCGCAAAGACAGGAATGAAAAAAAAGACGGACTGGATTCCAGTTTTCACCTGGAATGACAAAAAAAGGTGTATATATGGGAATGACAATATAGGTGGATTGCATTCTAATTTCCCCCACTTTCTCTGTGAAGAGTGCGATAAAATAGAGTGTTTTTACATAACTATTAATTAAAGTCCAAACTTAAATCATTTTTTAATTATGTTTTTTAATAATTAAAAAGAATTGGTAAAATTTAATTAGATAATTAATTTAAAGGAGGAGAGATGAAAGATGAAAAGAAAAAATTCACAACTACATCTGACATTGAGATAAAAGAATTATACCTTCCTCAAGATGAGTTTAATTATGATGAAAAACTTGGAAATCCTGGAGAATACCCATTTACAAGAGGCATCTATCCGACGATGTATAGAGGTAGATTATGGACAATGAGACAATATGCAGGTTTTGGAACAAGTAGAGAGACAAATTTAAGATATAAATATTTACTTTCTCAGGGACAAACAGGACTTTCAGTTGCTTTTGATCTCCCAACACAAATTGGTTATGATTCAGATGATGAGATAGCTCAATCTGAGGTTGGTAAAGTAGGTGTTAGCATATCAACTATAGATGATATGGATGAGTTATTTGATGGAATCCCTCTTAATGAAATTTCAACTTCTATGACAATAAATTCAACTGCAACAATTTTACTTGCAATGTATGTTGCAGTTGCTGAAAAAAGAGGAATAGATAGAAAAGTTTTAAGAGGGACAGTTCAAAATGATATTTTAAAAGAGTATATTGCAAGAGGTACATACATTTTTCCTCCTGAACCATCTTTGAGATTAACTGGTGATTTAATTGAGTGGTGTGCAAAGGAGATACCAAAATGGAATGGCATAAGTATATCTGGTTATCATATAAGAGAAGCTGGTTCAAATGCTGTTCAAGAGGTTGCTTTTACTCTTCTTGATGGTATTGAATATGTTAAATTACTTATCAATAGAGGACTTGATGTGGATTTTTTTGCTAAAGGATTGTCCTTCTTCTTTGCATCACATAACAACTTTTTTGAAGAGATTGCAAAATTCAGAGCCTCAAGAAGAATGTGGGCAAAAATTATGAAAGAAAAATTCAAAGCTAAAAATCCTGAATCTATGATGTTAAGATTTCATACTCAAACAGGTGGAGTAACATTAACTTCAATAGAGCCAATGAATAATATAATTAGAGTTACATTACAAGCACTTGCTGCTGTTCTTGGAGGAACTCAATCCCTACATACAAATTCTTTTGATGAGGCTCTTTCACTCCCAACAGAAGAATCAGTTAGAATTGCTTTAAGAACTCAACAAATAATAGCATATGAAAGTGGAGTCACAGATAGTGTTGATCCTCTTGGAGGTAGCTATTTTATTGAAAGTATGACTAACGAAATTGAAAAAAGGGCATTTGAGATAATAGATAGGATAGAGAATATGGGTGGAATGAAAAAGGCAATACTTCTTGGAATTCCTCAAAATGAGATACTTGAATCAGCATACAAATATCAAAAAGAGGTTGAGGAGGGGGAAAGAATAATTGTTGGAAAAAATAAGTTTAGAGTTGAAGAAGATAAAGAGATTAAAAGGTTTAAAGTAAATGAAAAAGTTTTACAGGAAAGAGTTGAAAAACTTGAATATTTTAGAAAAAATAGAGATTTTAATGAAACATCAACTTCACTAAAAATATTAAAAGAAAATGCAAAAACAGATGCAAATCTTATGCCATATATTCTTGATGCTGTAAAGAAAAAAGCTACTTTAGGTGAAATTATAAAAGAGTTGAAAGATGTTTTTGGTGAATACGATGTTAACATAACACTATAAAAAAATTAGGAGGTTAATATGAAGGTTTTATTTTTTCAAAATCCTCCAAAAAATTGGGAGGAACTTTTTAAAAAAGCAAAAGAAGAAGAAAATTTTAAGGAAGAGATTGATTTTTATTTCAACAATGAGATGGATAGGGTGATTAATGATGTTGAAGTGATTATTGGTGGAGTTTCTGATGTTGATATTATAAAGAAAGCAAAAAATTTGAAATTAATTCAAACCCCTTATGCAGGTGTAGATCCAATTCCATTTGATGCAGTTATAGAAAAAGGAGTTCTTGTTTCTAATGCACATGAAAATGCCTTAACTGTTGCTGAACATGGATTTGCTTTGATGCTCGCATTATCAAAATCTCTGATTGTTCATGATAGAGAATTAAGAAAATCTGTATGGCATGGATGGCTTGCAAATGAACCAAACTTTGAAATTTATGGAAAAACACTCGGTATAATTGGCTTGGGTTCTATTGGAAAAGAAATGGCAAAAAGAGCTAAAGCGTTTGGAATGAAAGTTGTTGGAACAAAAAAGGACATTAATAAAGATATTGAGAAATTGAAAGAATATGTTGATGAAATATATCCTATGGAAAAAATTGATGAAGTTATTAAAAAATCTCTCTTTATCTTTTTATCTGTTCCATTAACAAAGGAAACAGAAAATTTAATATCTGAAAAAGAGTTATCTCTTATGAAAGATAAATATTTAATCAATATTTCAAGAGGAAGAGTAGTAAATGAAGAGGCCTTATACAATTCATTAAAAAATGGCGTTCTTAAAGGAGCTGCAATTGATGTATGGTATATATACCCAAAATCAGGAGAAAAAACCTATCCATCAAGATATCCTTTTCATGAACTTGATAATATAATTATGACTCCTCATTCGGGTGGATTCACAATTGAAAGTTTACAGAGAAATTGGCTTTTTACATTCAAAAATATAATAAAATTTGCAAAAGGAGAGAAGATAGAAAATATAATAGATCCTGAAAAACAATATTAATTGATATTATAGATTTAATTTTCTTAGTTTACAAAGACAGACAACAAATTTCGGTAAACTATTTCTAAATTTTACAAGGTCTCTGAAAAATTCATCCAAACCGTCATTCCTGCGGAAGCAGGAATCTATATTACCAATGGAAATACTGGATTCTCGTTTTCACGGGAATGACAAAATAGA
>JAAYUH010000025.1 GCA_012517755.1 bacterium
AAATTCCTGCTCTTTTCACCCCATATTTTTTTAATATAGGTAATACCTTCTTCTTAATCTCTTCAATATTCATTTTTCTTCCTCTGTTAAATCCTTTGAATTGTGAATATCAAGAAGCCTTTTTCTTGTAACTTGAATGGCAAACTTGGATAAATCAGAGCCAATCCATCGCCTGCCTAATTTTTCTGCTACTGCTAAGGTTGTGCCCGAGCCACAGAAGAAGTCAGCAACAATATCGCCGGGATTGGAAGAGGCAAGGATGATGCGTTTTAGGAGGGCTTCAGGTTTTTGGGTATCATAGTCCACGGATTCTGATGAACCTCCTACTATGATCTGATAATACCAAACATCGTCTGATGGTGTTCCTTTGTCTTTCATATATACAATAAATTGCTCATCTCTCTTAGTCACTATTTTATATCTTCTCCCTTTTTCATCAATCCTATCAAATCTTCTAATTGTCGATTCAGAATATAGATCATATTGTGTGTTGTATATATACTCACGGGATTTGGAATATCTTAAAATTATATCATGGTTTCTTTGGAAGTCTCTCTTAGGTGGAGCACTACTCTTATAACACCATACAATTTCATTCCTAAAATTCTCATAACCAAAAATTTCATCCATCATCACCTTGACATAGTGCCCCACATGCCAATCAAGATGAACATAAATAGAGCCATTCTCTGCTAATAAATCCCTCATTAAAACCAACCGCTCATACATATACTTGAGATAAGAGGCAATGCCACCACTCCAAGTATCCTTGTAAGCTCGCTCCTCTATGATAGAAGGCTCTTTTTCTATTTCTTCACCGTCAAGTTTTGTTCTAACCGTGAAATCTGCACCGGTGAAAAATGGTGGGTCAATGTAAATCAAATTTATCTTTCCAGCCCAGCCTTGCTTAATTAAAGATGACATTATAAGTTTGTTATCGCCCCATATAAGAAGGTTTTTCCAATCCTTCGGATAATTAGATGGATATTCATTCTCTGGATAGTATTTGGAAACATCAAATAATCCTTCTTCAAGGTCTTTTAATCTCGGTTTGTTTACTGTTTCAACTACCTGAAATGGAAGATTTGGTTTTTCAATTGGCAACTTTTCTCCCAATTCTAATTTATCATATTTTTGATACCAAATTAATTCTACATACTTTTTATTTTCATTCATCTCTCATCCTCATATAGTATTTTATCATTAAACTATATCTATTTCCAATTTATATTTATGATTAATGCATCGTTATATCATTAAACTATATATTTCCACTTTATCAATACACTTAATACGTCTTCTGTTCTCTTTTCAAAATTCATAACAGATTTAATAAGTTCTCAAATTTCTTAATAATTTTAGATAAATCATTATATCCTTTTAAAACTTCCAATTTATAGTTAATACCAACACTCTTCCGTTTGCTTTTTAAAACTTCCAAATAAATCATTACTTCCTTTTTAAATTTTCACTTTTTATTTTGCTAATACATCAATCATTTTCTTTTCAAAATTCATAATAGACATAATAAATATTCACACTTCTTAAAAATTTCATTTCTGAATAAATAATTTTCACCCTTTCTTAAAAATTTCATTTTTCATAAATCAATAAGTACTTATCTCTTTCAAAAATTTTTAACATTTAACAACCTTATTATCATATAAATATTTAAAATATCTCATCTATCGATTTGCAGATAAAAGCAGCTACCGAAGACAATTTGGTAGAGGTGCATATCATTATTATTTTTTATCATTTATTAGGCAATATTGGTTTATAAAACCTTCTCAATCCTCAAGCCCTGATATTTTCACACACACCTTCTCTTTCGTTAATTTACTTTCTTTCTTGTATTTCATTTAACATTTTCAGTCTTTATGATGTTGAAGCTGAAGCTAGCGATAACCCAAATAGCAAGGATGTTAGCACTTAGTATATATACTGTGTTATCTTATGTAACCTTAAATCCCGTATTTCTCCTCCCTTTTTCTAAATGCCTCTTTACCACCCTCTAAGATTGGCATGATATCTTCCCGCATCGTTGGATCTTCTATGGTTCCTAATTTATAGGTGATCTTGTTATTCTCAAATTCTGCAACGATTATCTGTTCTGCATCAGTATTGACAACAAGATTTGCATTATTTGTAGCAATTATAATTTGCCTTTTCTTTTTCGCCTCTTTAAAAGCTCCGACAAGTTCACCATAAATAAATTTGTTGTCCAAGCTCTCTTCCGGTTGATCCACAATCAACGGATAATTTCCCTCTGCTAAAAATAGCTTTAACAAAACTGTTCCTTTCTGTCCCATTGATAGCTTATCCATTGATATCCCTTTGAATAGAATTTCTGTGCTCAGTGAAAAATAGTTATCAAAACTCCATTTATAGAAATCATAACTCGTTCGTGTCTTCTTCAAAAAGTTTTTATTCTCAAATATTTTTTGAATAAATTCTTCTAAAGTCTCTTTAAATTCCTCTAAAGTATTTTTAGTAATTGAAGTTTCTAGTAATTTCGCATATTTTTCTATTCCATCAACAATAATTTTCCTTTGATCTAAAATATCTGACCCAAATTCAACAAATTTGTCCTTATCAAAATAGATACTTGCTTTGAAATCAATCCCGCTCATTATTTTATTCTTCCCGATTGAAAACGCTTTAATAACTTCTTCATAATATTTTCGCCACTCCCAATATTCACTTAAGAGAACTTTATATTTTTCCATTCTCTCAATCTCAAGTGACTTTATTTTTTCTTTTTTCTTCTCTAATTCTTCTAATTGTTTTCCAAAAGATTCTATATCATCTTTTATACTCTCAATTTCTTTAAGGAGTTCTACATGTATTTTTTCATATCCGGAAAGTTGACTTAGTTGTCCTTTTTTCTCTTCAATTTTTGTTTTAACATCCTTAATCCTTTGGGGGATAAGACCCAATGCTTTCTGGATTACATTAAGCTGAACCTTGAAATCTAATTGTGGAATTGTTAGATCGATCGCTAATTCAGATAACTCTACATTTACACCATTTATGATGTTATTAGAATCGGCAGAAAATCTCAGCAGCTTATCGTTAAACTGCTCTAAGTTAGATTTGAGGTCTTCAAGTTTGGAATGTTTTGTACGTAGTTCAGTCTCTTCTGCCTTTAGCTTCTCAATACTTTCTTTAATACCTACTTCAAAGTCTTCTGTAAGTTTTCTAACTTCGTCTTCTTTATTTTTTAACTCACCTTCTTTTATTCCTTTTTTACCTGTAATTTCGTCCACAATGTCCTTTTTTGTATCTTCTTCAAGTGCATATATTTCCCTATTAATTTCATCAATTTGTCTGGTAATCTCCTTAATCTCATCTTTTATCTGGTCAAATTTTTGTTTATATCCTTCATCCATTACATCTTTATTGCTGAAAATGATTTCTTGTATCTTATCGTCCAGCTTTTGTCTATCTCCACTGTATTCTTCTATCTTGCCTTGTGGAAGATATGTAACTCTCGTATCTTGAAAGAATTTTTCTTCTGTAAGTTCTTTGTAGAATTCTCCAACATCTTCCCCAATGAACTTTATTTTAACTTCTAAATCTTGTTTCTGGTCTTCAATTCTTTGAACAAAGGAATTTCTATCTTCCCCTGCTCGTTTACACCTATCCTCAAAACAATTTGCTATCAGGTCTAATAATGCTGTCTTCCCACTTCCTTTCCCCCCTGTGACTGCAATTAAATTTTTGTTTAAAGGTATCTCTAATTCTTCAATTGATAGTTCACCACTTATTAGTGAATTTTTAATCTTTATTAAATCTAAGGTATGGATATTTTTCCTGTATTCAGGATTTCTATGGTGAATCCTAACTCTCTCTTCCGGTTCATACACAATCTGCTTTAATCCCTCAAAAGTAGTATCTGCTTTTATCCAGCAAAACCTATCTTCATCAGGTTTACAAAGTTTATCAAAAGAGTGGGCATCTGAACCATGGATACAGGGTTTTAAAGAACCAAACTCATTTATAAACTCAGCAGGATTTGAATGTTTTTTCCCCAGACCAAAATCTCTGACGCTTAGATTAGAAGAAAATATTGCGTGCGATTGCACAAGGATTTCCTTTCGTGTTAAATGAGATTGACTATCCCAACTAATCTCGTTCCATCCTTCTTCTGCTAACACAAGGAGATATTTTCCTTGAAATAGTGAACTTTTCTTTTTTAAAATTTCTATTATTTCATCTAAAGATACCGTAATATTTTCGCATCCAACAACATAATCGGATTTACTTCTGAAGGCAATGTGTTGTTCTTTTAAAATCCTTCCTATTTCTTCGATATTTTTCTTAATAAGCTTTCGTTGCTCACTACCAGGCGTTTTTATATGAAGTTCCTGAAGGAATTCACTTTCAATTCTACCCGCATCTATTTCATCGCTGAAAATTACATGATAATTTAACCTTCGATCACCAACAAATCTATCAAGTCTAAATTCAATATTTGGTAGAATAAGGTCAAAATTCTGGAGCCTATCTTTCTCCTTATACTCTAATACTTTCTTATAGCCGTCGATACTAAAGTAATCCGTTATACCTATTACAGAGATATCTGATACTTTCTCAAGCTCATCAATATATTTTTCCCAAATATCACCTTGATACTTCTCTTTTTCCTCTTCATTGAGGAACTTAAATTCATGATGAAAAGATGCTGGTGTATGGATATGTAAATCCCATTTTCTCCATACAGATCCTTTGTTCATCTAAATACTCTCCTATTTTAAGCAGGTTATGGTGTGTAACTCGCTTATATATAAAATAAATATTGTATATTTTTCCATTTTAGTTTTATTTCCTAAATTAAATTTGTATATTCTTTCTAATTTAACCTTAATCATTTTTATCTATTATTAAATTCCACCTCATATAAGAAATTATTTTATCTATTAATATTATACAATCAAATTAATTTTTTG
>JAAYUH010000229.1 GCA_012517755.1 bacterium
TAAATACTCTACCTTTTCCATTTAAAATAAAAACTTCATGTTCATATGGATGACTATGCTTTGGAGTGTATCCACCTTTTTTAACTCTAAAATATCTTAAAGCGAAATTTGGACCCCTAATTAACCATCTTATAAAAACATCTTTGCTTCCCTCCATTTTCATAACTTCTTCTTCAACTTCATCAAATTTTTTGATAATTTCTTCCATTTAATTTCCTCCATTTTTTAAAAATGTGTTATTGCAAGACCTGACCCTATTAGAATTTGTCTTTAGCAATTTTAAAGATTGATCTTGCAATATCTTTATACATTTTAATTCTTGATTTTCTACCCTCTTTTGTTCCAATTTTTTCTTCTTTCATAAGTTGTGTTACACCTTCAAGAACAACATATTTCACTTTTATTTTATTCCTCCAGAAGTAATCAGAAAGTGTTATCTCAAATCCATATCTTATCTCTGGGTCATATTTAAAATTTTCCCATAAACTTCTTATCATTGCTCTTTGGCCTGAAAGAAAAGGAGTTAATTTATGAGATAAATCTGTTGCAAACCTTCCTTTTTCAAAAATACCACAAGTTGTTAAATACTCTTCCTCAATTATTGGTCTTATAAGTTCAGTTATATGATATGTTTTTAAATCAATCAAATCAGCATCAAGAAAAATTACGATATCACCAATAGAATTTTTAACACCTTCATAGAGAGCATAACCTTTTCCTTTATTCTCTCCTAAATTTATCAAATTAACACCCATTTTCTTTGCAATAAGAGGAGTTTTATCAGTGGAACCATCATTAACAACAACAATTTCATCAACAAAAGGATTATTTTGTGCTACATAAATAACATCACCTATAGTTTTCTCTTCATTATATGCAGGTATTATTAAACTAACTTTCATTTAACTCCCCTTTTAAAAAATTGATAATCTCTTCTTCTCTCATTTTAAAAACCTTATCATCTCTCCTTCTCTTAACTTCTATTAAATCTTCATTAATGAAGGTTTTTCCTAAAATTAATTTATATGGAATACCAATCAAATCAGCATCTTTAAATTTTTCACCAGGTGAGATATCTCTATCTTCAAAAACTACATCATACCCAAAACTTTTTATTTTATCATATAACTCTTCACCTTTTTTATATATCTCATCATCAATTGAAACTGGTATTATTATAACATCATAAGGCCTTAAACTTTTTGTCCATACTATACCTTTTGTATCATTGTTCTGTTCAATTGTTGCTGCAATAATTCTTCCAAGACCTATTCCATAGCAACCCATAATGAATGGTTTTAATTCTCCATTAGAATCTTGAAAAAATGCGTTCATCGATTCTGAATATCTTGTTCCAAGTTGAAATGTATGACCAAGTTCAATTCCAATTTTCATATCCATTTTTTCTCCACATTTAGGGCAGAGATCTTTATCTTTTACTTTCCTTAAATCTGTGATTTCATCAACTTTTAAATCTCTTTCAAATGATACACCTTTATAATGAAAATCTTTCTTATTTGCTCCACAAACACCATTTTTTAAGTATTTAATTCTTAAATCTCCAATTATCTTTTCTTTAAATCCAATAGGCCCAGCAAAACCAAGTGGTGCTTCAGTATATTTTTCTATTTCATTTTCATCAGCAAGTCTCAAATTTTTTGCTTTAAGGTAGTTTTTTAATTTAATTTCGTTTACTTCATCATTTCCTCTAACTAAAACAAGGACAGGCTCATTATCAGCAATATAAAGAATTGATTTTAATAATCTATCTTCACTCACATTTAAGAAATTTTTAACCTCTTCAACTTTTTTCATATCTGGCGTATGAATTAAAGTTAGTTCACCATCATCTAAAATATTTTCTTCAATTTCTTTACTTTTTGCAGCTTCAATATTTGCGGCATATCCACAATTTGGGCAGATAACAAATTCGCACTCTCCTATTTCAGATTCAGCAACAAATTCATGGGAAATTTTTCCCCCAATTGCCCCTGAATCTGCTTCGACTATGTAATATTTTAAATCAAATCTGTTAAATATCTTTTTATATGCATTAAATATCTTTTTATATGTTTCATCTAAAGATTCCCAGGATTCATCAAATGAATAGAGATCTTTCATTAAAAATTCTCTACTTCTTATTATTCCAAATCGTGGCCTTATCTCATCTCTATATTTTGTTTGAATTTGGTAAAGTAGGAGAGGAAGGTTTTTATAAGATTTTATTGTATTTTTAACTATCATAGCTATGATTTCTTCATGAGTAGGTCCTAAACAAAAATCTCTTTCTCTTCTATCCTTAAGTTTGAAAAGTTCATCTCCATATAAATCCCATCTCCCTGTTTCATCCCATGGTTCTCTTGGAAGAAGAGCGGGCATAAGTAATTCTTGTGCACCTATATTGTTCATCTCTTCTCTAATGATATTTTCAACCTTTTTAAGTATTCTATATCCAAGTGGTAAAAATGTGTATATTCCTGAACTTATCTGTCTTATTAATCCCGCTTTGATCATAAGTTTATGACTTATAGTTTCAGCATCTTTTGGTTCTTCTCTTATAATAGGTAAAAATAGTTTACTCAGATACATTGATAGTTTCACCCTCTAAAACTTTTTTTAAAAATGGTATAATCTCTTCCTCTTCAATGGATTTTATCATTTTACCTTTCTCAAAAAAGAGAATTTTCCCTCTTGTCATTGCTATTCCTAAGGTAGCATTTTTTGATTCACCAATTGCATTCACTTCACAACCCATTACAGCAAGTTTAATTGGAATTTTTAAATCTTGAAAATTCTCCTTTATCTCTTTTAAAATTTTTTCAAAATTCTTATTACATCTTGAACATTTTGGACAAGAAATTATTTCAATTCTATCTCTCTTTCTTAAATTTAAATTTTCCAAGATTTTTCTTCCAATTTTAACTTCATAAAAAGATTCATTTGACAGAGAGACTCTTATTGTATCTCCAATTCCTTTTAACAATAAACTTCCTATTCCAATCACTGATTTAATTATTCCATCTTCATCGCTTCCTGTTGCTGTAACTCCTATATGTAATGGATATGGAAAAATTTTGTATAAATTTTCATAAATCTTAATTGTATCTAAAGGATCGTCACTTTTACATGAAATCACAATATTATGAAAATCAAAACTTTCTAATAAATTGACTTCTCTTTTAACACTCTCAAGTAAATCATCAATGCTCCCTTGTGTCTTTTTCTCATAATAGATAGATCCAATATTTCCCCCAATTCTTATAGGAATATTTTTTAACTTTGCTAAATCTACTATTTTTTTGATATCCTCTTTTTTCTTGATGTTTGATGGATTTAACCTTATCTTACTAACACCTGCTTCAATTGATAAAATAGCAAGGAGAGGATTGAAATGTATATCTGCAATTATTGGTACTTTTGAATATTTAACAATTTTTTCAACTGATTCAATGTTTTTCTTATCTGGAACTGCTACTCTTATCAAATCAGCCCCTTCATCTATCATTAAATCAATCTCTTCATAAATAGAATTGATATTGTTTAAATCTCCTTTTATCATTCCTTGAAGAAGAATCTCCCCTTCACCTATTTTTTTGTTCCCTATATAAAAACCTCTTTTTATTTTATCCATCTTACTATATCAAAATATGTCACAACAAAAAGCAGGCCAACTAAAAATATATATCCTATGAAATGAACAAGATTTTCTTTTTCTGGTGGCACTTTTTTCTTTGTTATAAGTTCATAGATAAAAAATGGTATTCTTCCACCATCTAAGGCAGGTATAGGGAGAAGATTTGTGAGTGCAAGAAGAATATTTAAAATCGCAGCAAACCAGATGAAACCAACAATTCCAGCTGTTTTTCCAATATCAGATGCAACTTGTACTATTCCTATTGGACCAACAATTCCACCTGCTGCTTGTCCAGTGAAGATGAGTTTTAATGAATAGAAGAAAAGTACTATAACATTAAAAACCTCTTTGAATGACAGTATAAAAGCATCAAAAATGTTCACCTTTTCAAAACCACTTAAAATTCCAATTACCCACCTATCTTCACTTTTTACTGGAGTTAAATAAAAAGTCAATATTTGATTTTCTCTTTCAACAACTATTTTAATTTCCTCTCCATTACTCTTTTCAATTTCTGTTCTTACATCATCCCATTGCTTTATCTCGACATCGTTTATCGTCAGAATTTTATCACCCTTTTGAATACCAGCAATATGGGCTGGTGAATTTTCTTGAACTGCCTCAATTTTTGTTGACAGGTGATTAATATCACCAAAAATAGAAAATAATAGGAAAAAAATTATTATCGCTAATATGATATTGCTTAATGGACCACCTATTATTGATAAAAATCTTTTAGATAGAGGTTTATTAAAGTATCCCTGAGGATCATCAAGATTGTCATCCATTCCTTTAATTTTTACATATCCAAGAAATGGAATTAGTCTTAAGTAGTATGTTGTTTCGCCTTTTTTAAAAGAAAATATTTTTGGACCAAGACCAATGCCAAACTCTTCAACTTCAATTCCAGCTCTTTTAGCCATATAATAATGACCAAATTCATGAGCAATTGCTGCTATTGATAATGCTATTATTGCATAAACTATATACAAAGTTTCACCTCTCTTTTTATAAAATCTTCTATCTCTTTTTTTAAATCTTCAACTTCTTTAATCGAAAATTCTCTTCTCTCAATTTTATCATAAACCCTTTCCAAATTTTTTCCAATATCTAAAAATTTTATCTTTTCATTTAGAAACATATCAGTTAATAAGTCATTAGCATATATTATTGTAAATGGTTTTGTCCCACCTTCTTTACCGCTCTCAACAATTAATTTGAAAGGAAGATACCTATCTTTATCAAATGGATAAAAAGATAATTTTTCATTGAATTTCAATTTTTTGTAGTTATTTTCTACTCTATCTGGAAAAGTGAGAGCATATTTTATTGGATATTTCATATCTGGATAATAAAGAAGAGCAAAAACTTGACCATCTTTCATTTCAACCATTGAGTGTATTATGCTCTCTCTATGAATTACAACATCAATTGAATCATATGGAATATCAAAAAGAAGATTTGCTTCAATAACCTCCATCCCTTTGTTAAAAAGTGTTGCAGAATCAATTGTTATCTTTTTACCCATTTTCCATGTTGGATGTTTTAGAGCTTCTGAAATAGTTATATTTTCTAAACCCTTTTCATCATAATCAAAAAATGGACCACCTGATGCTGTTAAAATTATTCTTTTTACCTCCTCTTCATATTTTCCGAGGAGAAGCTGAAAAATTGCTGAATGCTCTGAATCAATTGGAATTAAAGATAATCTTTTCCTCCTCATCTCTTTAACTATCAATTCACCAGCAGAAACAAAAGATTCTTTATTTGCAATAAATATATTTTTTTCTCTTTTTATTGTTTCAAGTATCCATTTTATATCATCAACACCTCTTGAAGCAAAGAAAATTATATCAACATCGTCATCGATGAGAGCATATGGAAAAATGTCATCAAAAAGTCCAGAATTTTTTGATTGAATTTTTTCCTTTAAGACTTTTGATTTTTCTTTATCATTAATTAAGATATATTTTGGTTTATATTCTGAGTATATTTTTAATAGTTCTTCAAGATTTGAATTTGCTGAAACACCAACTAAATTGTATCTATCTTTTAATGATGAAATTACCTCAAGAGTACTTTTCCCAATTGAACCAGTTGCGCCTACAAGAAAAATATTTTTCATAAAATATAATATAAGATAGGAATTGTAAAAATAAAAGAATCAATTCTATCAAAAACACCACCATGACCAATTATTATTTTCCCTATATCCTTAACACCAAAATATCTCTTTATCAATGATTCGAATGTATCACTTAAAAAAGAAAGTATGGTAATTGATATTGAAAAAAGGATGGTAAAGCTTAAAGGGAAAAATTTAAAAATTGAATTTATAATAATAAGAAATATTGTAATTATGATTAAACTGCCGATCAATCCTTCATAGGATTTGTTTGGGGAAATCTTTGGTAGAATTTTATGTTTTCCAAAATTTTTACCAACAAAATAGGCAGATATATCTATTATCCATATTGAAACTATCACAAGAATTGCATACTTAAAACCCTTTTCAACTCTTATATCATAAAAATAGGAAAGTGGTATTGAAGAGATAATTAAAAAAATTGAATATAAACATATATTTGATAAAAAATTTTTTGTGTCATCTTTTCTAATTAAAAAAATTAAATATGAATATAATATGAATACTATAATTGACAGAGTTTTATCGATAAAAAAAGGAAGAATGGTTAAGGGAATAAAAAGATAGTAATCTTTGTTATTTGATGCTTTTAATAATTCATAGATTGATAAAATTGATAAAATTATTAAAAAAATCTTAAAATATAAACCTCCAAGATATATAAAAAGTAAAAAAGGTATCCCAAAATAGAGAGCCCCAATAATTCTATTTTTCAGTTCAGATTGAGCCAAATTTTCTTTTTCTCCTTGAGTAAGTTTTTATTGCCTCTTCAAAATCATTTTCATCAAAATCCGGCCATAATTTTTCAGTGAAATAGAGTTCTGTGTATGAAATCTGATAGAGAAAAAAATTTGAAATCCTCATCTCACCAGAAGTTCTTATCAATAAATCAGGATCTTTGAATGGATATGTTAAAAGATATTTACTGAAACCCTCTTCATCAATTTTTTGAATTCCCTTTTCAATTATTTTATTTACTGCTTGAATAATATCATATTTTCCACCATAATTAAGTGCAATTAAAAGGTTCATTTTCTCATTATTTTTTGATTTTTCTTCTGACCTATCAATTCTCTGTAGAACAAAATCAGGAAGCTCATCTCTTCTTGATAAAAATTTAATTTTTATCCCCTTTTCTATCAGTTCATCAAACTCTTTATCTATTGTTTCTTTAAAAAGATTCATTAAAAA
>JAAYUH010000230.1 GCA_012517755.1 bacterium
GAACTTAGTCAAGAGATACTTAAGGTTGTAGAAAATAAACTTAAAGCCTATTTCTTTTAAATGTTAATTTGGTGTCAAACACCATATTAACATTTCTAATTTTTTCTAATTATTATTATTGGAGTTTGAAAATCCTCATTTCCCTGTGGGTTATCAGATAAAGCTTTTTCAACCTCTTTTTTGTCCATATTATCTGTTGAATCAACGACCCATGCAATTCCAAGATCATTAGCATCAACAATGCAGGTTTCACATCCAGTTACCTCTTTTATCTTATTACAAAAACTTTTTGAATTATGCACTCCAGATATAACATAATAATCATATGGTGGCATTGATGCAGGCATGTCGTCAATCTGAGTTACAACTTTACCTGAAATAATATAAAATAATCCTCTAACGCCAAAAATTTTACCAATAAAGCTCATTATTGATGCAAATAAAATTCTTAAAACCCCTGCTTCTTCTATTGCAATTTGCATTGCATAAGGATTTGAAAGTGGAGCAGTTGTTGCAAATGGATTATTTTTAGGCCTTGATACAAATTTAGATAAAAAATTTGCAAGAGGAGATACATTTATTGTCTCAACTGAAAAAACTCTTCCATCTGCAATCGCAGCAACAGCAGAAGCAACGCTTATAATATCACCATCTCTTATTAAACTTTCTGTTCTCTTTTTAACAACATCAAAAAAATTGGTTCTTTCAGTAATGAGTTCAGTAAAAACTGGAATTCTTGTAAACTCGTCCTTTTTATCAATTTTCTCCACCTCTCCAAGGTCAATACCAAAATTTTTTACTCCCTTTTTAATTATATTTCCTCTTCTTCTTTTTATTCCTTCATTCCATATTTTTACTGCTTCCTCTTTTTCATTAAGATTATATAAAACTTCTCCATAATATAGAAAATCTTTTTCATAAAAGTTTGATGGTTTGAGATCATAAAATTTTTTATAATATTCTTTTGCTTTTTGGTAATCTTTTGTCTCATAAAAAATTCTTGCTAATCTTTTATAAAGATATCTTGCTGGAGATTTTACATCAGATGAAAATACCACATCTTTTCTATTTAATAGTTCAATATATTCCTTTAAAGCATTATCTAAATCTTTTTTTTCATAATAATAAAGATCTCCCAGAACAAGATTATACCAGTATGTCTCTTTATTGTTTTCCTTTGCCAATTTAATTATCTCGATTGCTTTATCAATTTCGCCCTTTCTTAAAAATATTTGTGATAATGCTCTATAGATTCCTTTAGATTTTTTATATTTTTCTACTCCCTCCTTTAAAATATTTTCTCCTAAATCTAAATCTCCTTTTCTTATCAGTAAATTTCCATAAATTTCATAAATTTTTGGTGTGTAGAATTTATGATCTATTCTACTTAAAAAATTTATTGCTTTTTCTTCGCTTTTTCTTAAAAGAGAAAATGTGTATCCTTGAATGAATAATGATAAAATTTTTCTCACATATAAATTATATCAATTAAGTTTAAATAACTCCTTTTAAATCCATCTCGACAAAACAGATTCCAGTTGTTCCTGGTCCAGGATGTGCACCAATTGTTGTTCCCATAATTCTTGTTATTATCTCTCCTTTATATCCTGTTATTTCTCTGAAATAGTCAAGTAAAAATTTTTGATCTTCTGGACAAACTGCTTGAGGTGAAGCAACAAAAATATTGTTAATATCTTTTATTAACTCTTTACAAAGATCTGCTACTCTTGTTAATGATTTTTTTCTTCCTCTTACTTTTTCAATCGGATTTGTTTCTCCATCAACGATTGACATTATTGGCTTTAAATTCATTATATTACCTAAAAAAACTGAACCCTTACCTAATCTTCCTCCAAGATAGAAAAAATAAAGGTCTTCTACTGTAAAAAATACATGTGTATTTTTTCTCATCTTAAGGAGTAGATTAATTATCTCATCAAATGATAGAACACCCTTTCTTATCATTTTTGCTGTTAAAATTTGTTGTAGTCCTTCACCTAAAGTTGCTGATTCTGTATCAATTATCTCAATTCGAGTGTCAGGATGTTTCAACTTCATCTCATCTCTTGCAAGTTGTGCAGATTGGTTACTTCCACTAAATTTTGCTGAGAGAGTCATAATTATAATTTTCTTGTAACCTTCATTTGCAAGTTGTTCTAATACAACATAATAATCTTCCATATTTGGCTGTGATGTTCTTGGGTGTTTTTTCTTTGCTTTCATTATATTAAAAAAATCTTCTGGTAGTAAAGTTACATTCTCTTTGTAAACAACATTTTCTTCACCTTCAAAATATAAATAAAATGGAACTTCTCTTATATCATATTCTTTAACCAAATCTCTTGGTATATCTCCTGCTGTATCAACAACTAAACCAATCTTTTCCATAATAACCTCCTAATAATATTTTAATAATAAGAGTAAAAATAAATTAATTTGTTACATTTCAATTTCATTATATAATTATAATATGGCAAAAGCAAAGGTTTATTTGAAGAAAAGCGATTATGATAGTTCTTCAAATTTTGTTGAAGAAGCACTGAATGTTTTCAAAGAAAATCCTTTTATTTTAGGCGAAAGAGTTTTACTCTATTTTGAT
This sequence comes from bacterium, assembly GCA_012517755.1. Classification (GTDB taxonomy): domain Bacteria; phylum Caldisericota; class Caldisericia; order B22-G15; family B22-G15; genus JAAYUH01. The sequence continues at coordinate 2,600 of JAAYUH010000230.1, forward strand.
GGGAATTTTGATAGAAAAAGAGGAATATTTACATATCCAGATGAAAGATTTTTAAAAAGTATAATTGAAAGTTTTTTAAATTTAAATGTTCACCTTAGAATTGGAGTATCTGTTTTCGAAAATCTAAGCGAAAATCTGATTAATTTAATAAAAGGTTACCCAGTTGAAATCGTTTCTTTTATGGCTGAAGGCTTTGAAAAATTCCCTTATAAAAAAATAACAGTGGGAAAAGAAAGAAGAAAAAGTGAGTATTTACATAGAAGGGTTTTAAGTAAAATTTATCTTCCACAATCATTTAACTGGGCAAATTCTATTGTTTCTGTATCAAAAATAAAACTCCATCCATTTCTCAAATTTGAGGGAGTTGTAACTGGGATACTTTCCTTAACTCCATCATATACAAGAGTAGAAACATTTTTCTATGGTAGTTCTCTTACTGTTTTTGGCGAGGCTCTCTCGGAATTAATATCAATATTAAACGAAAAATTCAAACTTGCATTCCTTGATGGTGTTGAAATATTTGAAGAGGATGAAATAAGAGGAAATAAAACATATTTAAATACACTTTTAGCTTCTTCTGATTTATTATCATTAGATTCAGTTGGTTCAGTACTTGTTGGTTTAAAACCTTCAGAGAATCAAATATTTAATTCTATTTCATTGAGAGGCTTAGGTGCTAATAGATTAAATGAGATTGACATTATTGGAGACAATTTTGTAGATTTAATAAAAAAGGTTCAAAAACCAACAAAAAGGAAGAAATCAGCTTTTAATAGCACAAAATTTTATATAGATAAAAACCTTTGCACAGATTGTGAAATCTGTTTGGAAGTTTGTCCTGTTTCTGCAATTGATTTAAAAACTCATACAATCAATAATAAAAAATCAATTGCTTGTTTTGAGTGTTACCTTCGTTGTCCTGAAAAAGCTATCTATTTTAAATAAAATTGATGAAAAGAGTTCTCTAAAAATACTATAATTTTAATTAGAGGTTAATATGACAATAGGAATACCAAGGGCTTTATATTATTATATATACTATCCAATGTGGGAAAAGTTCTTTAATGAACTTAATATAAAAATAGCTCTATCTCCAAAAACTAATAAGAGGATTTTAGACTTAGGTATTAACTATTCAATTGATGAAATTTGTATTTCAATTAAGTTGCTTCATGGACATGTAAAATATCTAATTGATCAAGGTGTAGATTATATTTTTATTCCAAGAGTATTATATGAAGAAAAACATAAATCTAACTGCCCGAAACTACTTGGCCTTCCAGATCTAATAAAAGACTCACTTGATATTCAAGATTCTAAAATTCTTTCACCAAAAATATATTTAAATTATGGAAGTAAAAAAAGTAGAGAAGAGATGAAAAAGATTGGCAAAATTTTTGTAAATAATGAAAAGAAAATAGATAAAGCTATTAAAAAGGCAATAAGTTTTCAAAGACTTTATGAGTCATATTTATATAAAGATTATGGTGATACTCTTGAACTTTATGAAAAACTTTCAAATTTGAATACCTTGAAAAAGAAGGAGGAAGATTGTGATTTAAAAATTGGAATTGTCGGTTTTCCCTATGATATATATGAGAGTTATTTAAATGGTTCACTTTTAGAGAAATTGAAAAAAATGGGGGCTAAATATATTGTTTCAAATATGTTATATTATGATGAAATAGATAGCTCATATGATTTTCTTAGTAAAGATCTTTTTTGGCATCAAAGCAATGTTTGTTTGAAATCAGGTCTATATTTTTTAAAAAATGAAAAAATAGATGGTGTTATAACTATTTCATGTTTTGGCTGTGGATTAAGTTCAATTTATACAAAACTTTTAGATATTTTTAATGAAGAGAGGACAAGAAAGCCACTTATGCACATTGTTATAGATGAACATACAGGTGAAGCTGGAATTCTTACAAGACTTGAAGCTTTTATTGATCTTTTAAGAATTAAAAAGGGTGTAGGTTATGTCTAAAAGATTAATAATATTTCCAAGAATGGGTAATTCATATATTGCATTCAAAACATATATAAAGAATATAGGAGATATTCCAATTGTTCCAAGGCCTTTAAATAAAGAGATACTTGAACTTGGAGTTAAATATGCACCTGAAGGTATATGCTTTCCTTTTAAAGTTCTTTTAGGTCAATATCTTGATACTTTTGAAAAATTAAAAATTGGAAAAAACAAAAAAATTTATATATTGTGCCTTGGTGGTTATGGTCCCTGTAGATTTGGATATTATAATGCACTTCATGAGAAAATACTAAAAGAACTTGGCTATAAAAATTTTGAAATAGTAACTATTGAATGGATAAATGGTCCATTAATTAAAGAGTTACCAAAATTTATAAAAATGGTTTTTAAACTTATTGGCTTCAATGCTCCTTGGAATATAATTAGAGGTTTCATAAATGCTGCTTACAAACTTATAGCAATCGATGATGTAGAAAAAATGGCTTATAAAATTATGCCAAGAGAGTTGAACAGAGGAGATACAGAAAAAGCTTTTAATAAAGCATTAAAAATTATAGATGAAGCACCATATAATAATTTGAAAAAAATAAAAGAGGCCCATCTTAAAGCGTTAGATGTGTTGAAAGAAGTTAAAATCGATGAAGAAAGGGAGGTTTTAAAAGTTGGGATTATAGGCGAAGTTTATATGCTTCTTGATTATGACAATAATAGAGAAATTGAAAAAAAACTTTCATATATGGGAGTTGAAACTGATAGATCTCTTACAACTACTATATGGGCAGATGATAGAATAATTCATGTTAAAAGACATAAAAAGCATATGATGGAAATTGTTAAACCATATCTTGGAGAGTTTATCGGTGGTGATGGACAAGAAAGTATAATGAATACAATATTATATAAAGAGAAAGGATATGATGGAGTCGTTCATATATTGCCTTTTGGATGTCTTCCAGAACTTGTAGCAAAGGAAATTCTTGTAAAGGTAAGCAAAGATATCGACATCCCAGTGCTTACAGTCACTTTAGACGAACAGACAGGTGAAGCAGGACTTATAACAAGATTGGAAGCCTTCGTTGACTTAATGAAAAAAAGAAAGGAGGTCTTATTACGGAAAAATTAATAATTGGTATTGATGTTGGAGCTGTATCAACAGATATAGCAGTTCTTGATATGGATGAAAATGTTATAACTTCAAGATATTTAAGAACTGCCGGAAACCCAATATTGGCTATTAAGGATGGATTAATTAATATTGAGGAGGAACTAAAGGAAAAATATAAGGAATTTGAAGTTTTTTCAGTTGGAACAACTGGCAGTGGTAGATATCTTGCAAACATTATTGTTGGAAGTGATATTGTAAAAAATGAGATATCCTCGCATGCTGTAGCTACACTAAGAGAGATTCCTGATGTTAGAACAATTTTCGAAATTGGTGGACAGGATTCAAAAATTATAATAATAAGGGATGGCGTAGTTGTTGATTTTGCTATGAACACAGTTTGTGCAGCTGGAACGGGCTCATTCCTTGATCATCAAGCAGAAAGATTAAATATAGAAATTGAAGATTTTGGAAAACTTGCTCTTCTTTCAAAAAACCCAGTAAGAATTGCAGGAAGGTGCACTGTATTTGCAGAATCTGATATGATACATAAAGCGCAGATGGGTGCGAGGAAAGAAGATATACTTATGGGTTTATGCGAGGCTCTTGTTAGAAATTATTTAAACAATGTAGCAAGAGGGAAACCTCTTTATCCAAAATTTGTTTTTCAAGGAGGTGTTTCAGACAATATTGGAATTGTAAAGACTTTCGAAAAAGTTATTAAGAATGAAGTGATTGTTCCTAAAAACAACAAAATTATGGGAGCGATAGGTGTTGCAATTATTTCAAAAGAGTTAGCAAAAAAAGAAAAAACAAAAACAAAGTTTAAAGGTTTTGATGTGTCAAAAAGAGAATATGAAACAAAAGTGTTTTACTGTGATAAATGTGCAAATAATTGCGAAGTTTATGAAATTTTAGAAAATGGAGA
>JAAYUH010000026.1 GCA_012517755.1 bacterium
AACTATTATCTTTAAATACTTCATAATTCACCTCTATTTAATTTTAGCATATTCGCAAAATTCCTATTATGTTTTTAGTGAAATCTGAATCTTTTACATCTGATTTTACTGAATAAAATACCTAATCCTTTGTTCACTAATTTTAAAAGTTTACAAAAACAAACAGCCTACTTTTGTAAACTATTTTAATATACAAATTGTTGAAATGCTGAGATTTGTCTGTTAAACTAAGTTAAATGGAATCTCTATTTGGCTATAAATTAGAAAATTTGAGTTTTGATGAAACAAAAAAGAAAATAATTGAATTTATTAATGAAGATAAAAAAGCTATAATCACACCTATCAATCCTGAAAAGATAATGAGGAGTTTTAAAGATGATAAATTGAAAGAAATTTTATTAAATTCAAATTTACTTCTTCCTGATGGATATGGTATTATCTTTGCATCGAAAATTTTAAAGATTCATATAAAGGAAAGAATAACGGGGATAGATATGTTTGAAGCACTTCTTGATTATGCAAATGAAAACAACTTATCAATATATTTTCTTGGTACTCAAGATGAGATACTTGAAAAGGTAATTGAAAGAATAGAGAAAGAGTATCCAGGAATTGAAATTGCTGGTTATCATAATGGTTTTTTTAAAGAAGAAAATGAAGTTTTAGAGGATTTAAAAGATAAAAAATTTGACATCCTTTTTGTTGCAATGGGTAGTCCAAAACAGGAATACTTTATTTATGATAATTTTGATAAAATAGATGCAAAAATTTTTATGGGAGTTGGTGGAAGTTTTGATGTTTTTTCTGGAAAATTTAAAAGAGCACCCAATTTAATTAGAAAACTTGGATTAGAATGGCTTTATAGATTTATTTTAGAACCAAGAAAAAGATTCCCAAGAGTTATTCAACTTTTTAATTTTATGATATTGGTTTTCAAAGAGAGGTTTAAATTTGGGAAGAGTTGATATTTTGGGAATACCTGTCGATAAAATAACTGAAAAGGAATTATTAGAAAAAATTATTAATTTTATAAATGAAAAGAGATTTCATTTAATTGTTACAATAAATTCAGAAAATGCAACAAAGGCTCTTGAAAATAAAATATTTCTTGATGTTATAAAAAATGCAGATTTAGTTATACCTGATGGAATAGGAATAATTTTTGCATCAAAAATATTGGGCGATAAACTTCCTGAAAGGATTCCTGGAATCGATTTATCATATAAACTTTTAGAGATTTCAAATGAAAAAGGACATAAAATAACGCTAATAGGTGGTAAGGAAGGAGTGGCAGAAGGTGCAAAGGAAAATTTAAAGAAGATTTTTCCAAATTTAAATATAGTTATGACATATAATGGTTATTTTAATGAGGATGAAGAAAAAAAAATTGTTGAGGAGATCCAAAAAATTGAACCAGATATTTTGCTTGTTGGAATGGGTTCTGAAAAACAAGAAATATGGATATGGAATAATAGAGAAAAGTTCAAAAACATAGGTGTATGTATAGGAGTTGGAGGAACTCTTGATATATGGGCTGGAAAGAAAAAAAGAGCACCAAAATTAGTTCAGAAACTTGGATTAGAATGGCTATATAGAGTGATAATTGAACCAAAAAGAATTTTTAGAGTATTAAAAATTTTTAACTTTTTAAATAAACTTTTTATTGAGAGATGGAAAAAATTCTTTTAGGCGGTTATTTTGGATTTGAAAATATTGGTGATGATGCCATACTTCTTTCAGAAATAAATTTTCTAAAGAAAGAAGGGTTTAAGCCAATTATTTTAACAAATAAAGGCAAAAAAATTTTTGATGAGGAATCTATAAATAGATACAATATTTTAAAAATGATACATTTAAAAAATGAATTTAAAAATTTTATACTTGGAGGTGGTGGGATTTTACAAGATTCTACAAGTTTCAGAAGTCTAATTTACTATTTATCTTTAATAAATTTGATGAAAAATTTAAATAAAAAAGTGATTTTATTAAATATTGGAATTGGGCCAATAAAAAGGGAAACTTCAAAAAATTTACTATATAAAACTTTAAAAAAATGCGATCTTTTAATTTTTAGAGATGAATATTCTTTTAATTTTTTTCCTGATTTAAATAATAGATTTTTATCATCTGATTCTTCTTTCGCTTTAAACTTTCAAAAAAAAAGTAGAGAAGATTTAATTTTAATCTCTTTAAGACATTTTAAAAATCTTGATTTGGATAAATTTAAAAATTTTATTGATAGATTAAGAGAAAAGATAGATTTAAAATTTGAATTTATTGTATTTTCAAAAGAGGAGACAGAATTAGCAAATTTTTTAAAATTAGAATATTTTTATAGTTCAAATCCTATTGATGTCATTGAAAAAATAGCAACTTCAAAGTTTTTAATTGGAACAAGATATCATTCAGTTATTTTCTCTATATTGACTGAAACACCATTTATAGGACTTATATATGATATTAAAGTAAAAAATATGATTGATGAGATAAAAATTGAAAATTATATTTTACCTGATGATTCAATTGAAAACTGGATTGAGGTATTTAATGTTAATTTTGAAAAAAGTGAGGAGATTTCAAAAATACTATCTGAAAAGAAAAATGAGTTTATCAATAGAGTGAACAATGGATACGACATTTTGGGGAAATTTTTAAAGAATGAACCTATTTAATTTATTACCATTTATTTTTCCAAATGAGTGCCTTTTTTGTGGAAAAGAAAAAGAAGGTTCTATCTGCAAAAAATGCCAAACTAAAATTTTTGTTAGGGGTGAATCAAAAACTCAATTAAACAATAAATTATTCTATCTATCAATATATAAAAACAATGGAGAAAAGTTAATAGAATTTTTAAAAAATAGAAAATATTTTTCTTTAATCCCATATTTGATTGATGAATCACTATTTTTGTTGGATAATGAAAAAATTGATTATATAACTTCTGTTCCATCTCTTAAATTTTTAGCATATATTCCAGAACATCTTGAAGTCTTTTCAAAAGATTTGTCAAAAAAGAAAAATATAAGATATTTGGAATTGATAACAAAAATTAAAAGAATTAAAAGTCAGGTGACACTGACTATTCAGGAAAGAAATTTAAATCCAATTGGAGCATTCTCTTTAAGAAGAGATTATAAAAATCTTATCAAAGATAAAAGAATTTTAATAATTGATGATGTTTATACAACTGGTTCAACTCTAAAAGAGTGTGAGAAATTAATTGAAAATAATGGTGGAGAAGTTTTATCACTTGTTTATTCAAAGGCAATTATATATTAAATTTAATAATTTGGAGGTAAAGAATGGAGAAAACACTTTTAATTTTAAAACCTGATGCATTTAAAAGGAATCTTGTTGGTGAAATAATCAAAAGAATTGAAATGAAGGGGTTCAAAATTGTTAATATGAAATTTGAATTCCTTTCAAGAGAAAAGGCTGAAAAATTTTATGAAGTTCATAAAGGTAAAAATTTTTTTGATGATTTAATAAATTTTATGATTTCTGGTCCAATTCTTACAATTGAACTTGAAGGGGAAAATGCAATCTTTCTATTAAGAAAACTAATTGGTGCAACAAAACCTGAGGAAAGAGAGATGGGTTCAATTAGAGGTTATTTGACAATTGGATTAACTGAAGATCTTGTTCATGCTTCTGATTCAAAAGAAAACTATGAGTTTGAAAGAAATGTCATATTTGAAGGATAGATATGAATGAATTTAGAAACATATTGAATATGTTTTTTCCTTATATAAAGATGAAAAATATGATGATGCATTAAATAAATTAAATTTTCATTCTTTAATTTCTTAAAACCTCTTTCTCTTTATTGCCATTATGACTTATTCATAACTAAAATCTCTTCCTTTATTATTATGACTATTTACTACCATTAAAACTTCTTTCTCTTTATTGCCATTATGACTTTTTCACTATTAAAACTTCCTTCTCTTTATTGACATTATGACTTTTTCATAACTAAAACTTCTTCCTCTTTATTGACATTATGACTTTGTAGAGTTTGATATCCATATTCTCTTTGAGTTCTATGGGTTCATATTTTTCATTTGCTGGCTCAAGAAGGACTTTTCCATTTATTCTCTTCAATCTCTTAAATGTTGCTTTATCATCAATC
>JAAYUH010000231.1 GCA_012517755.1 bacterium
ATAAATCTTCTCATTATTTATATTTATAAAAATCTTTTTATCTTTAAGAAATATACCTTCAACCTCTTCATTTAAAGAGAAAAAGTAGACTTTGCTTCTAATCTCTTTACTTAAATTTTTTACAATCTCATCATCATAATTTAAAATTGCAAAATCTTTTTTATCCTGGTTTTCAAAAATCCTTTTTTTAAAGAAAAGATATTCATCTAAATCATCATACCTATCAAGGTGATCTTCTTGAAAATTTAGGAATGTTGCAACTTTTGGTTTGAATTTTTCTATTGTTTCAAGTTGAAAACTTGAGACCTCAAGTACAAAAACTCCATCTCTTTCGTTTATCACAAGAGAGGACAATGGAATTCCTATATTTCCACCAAGATGTGATTTAATCTTGCTCTCTTTTAAAAATTCATAAGTTAAAACTGTTGTTGTGCTTTTACCAGATGTACCTGTTATTCCTATAACATCACCATTTATAAAACTGTAAGAGAGTTCAAGTTCACCAATTATTTTTTTGTTCAATTCTTTAGCTTTTAAGATAATTGGATTTTTATATGATACACCTGGACAGGGGACAATTATATCACTTTCATATATTTTTTCTGAATTTATTCCAAATTCATAACTTATCCCATTTTGTTTCAAAATTTCAATTTCTTCCTTAAATTCATCCTCTTTTTTTATTTCACTTAAAAAAACATCTGCACCCTCTTTTTTCAAAAGAAGTGATGTATAAAAACCAGATCTTTTTGAGCCACCTATTCCTATAACCGAAACTTTTTTATCTTTAAAATTCAAAAATTCCTCCTATGGAATATATAGGATTGAAAAAGTAATTAGAATTAAAATCACTTGACAAATCCAAAATCTAATTGTAATTTTTTGTTCTGGGATTCCGAGAAGTTCAAAATGGTGATGGATAGGAGACATCCTGAAAATCCTTTTACCCTCTTTATACTTTTTTTTTGTATATTTAAAATATAGAACCTGTATTATGACTGATAGTGTTTCTATACCAAAAATTAGCATAAAAATTGGAATAATAATTTCAAGTTTAAAAGAAAGAGAGTAGAATATAAAAAATGCGCCAAGAAAAGATGAACCTGTATCACCCATAAAAATTTCTGCGGGATTGAAGTTGAACCATAAAAAGGCAAGAAGAGAGCCGCCAATAGCTATAAGTGGAATGATATTGACATTTTTGGAAAGAAAAATTGTAAAAAGAGGAATCAAAATTAATGATAAACCTGATAAGAGACCATCTAATCCATCTGTAAAATTAAAACTATTAACTGCACCAACAGAAAGAAAAAGTGTTATTATAACAAAAATTGGTGTTGAAACAAAAATATCCTTACCTGAAAATGGAAGATAAAAATAGGTTCCATAATTTTTTATAAGAAAGATTATTAATGGAATTGAAAAAATTATCTGTAAGACTATTTTCCATCTTGCTTTTAATCCATAAGCATTCTTCTTTATTAATTTTATTAAATCATCAAACAAACCTATCGAAGATTCAAGAAGAACAAAAAGCATCAAATTATTTGTAAAAGGAGTTTTAGGCATAAAAATATAGGTTAAAATTAGAACTATCAAAAAAGAGATACCCCCAAGAGTTGGTGTTCCTTTTTTCTTGTAGTGCATAACTGGTCCTTCTTCTCTAACCATCTGACCAATTTTTCTTTTTTTCTGAAAATTGATAAGAAGATAGGTTATGATTAAAGTTAAAATGAATGAAAATATAAAAGGTAAAAGATAATTCATATGGTCTCCTTTATAAGTTTTGTATTATTTAAACCATCTAAAATCTCTTTTGTAACTTCAACATCATTAAAAGAAATTAAACCTTTTTTAGTTCTCAAATTTTTTTCATTTCCTCTTCCAAGAATAAATAGACCATCACCCTTTTTTGTAAACTCAATCGCTCTTTTTATACACTCTTTTCTATCTTCCACAAAAAAATATTTTACATTAAATTTTTTCAAAAAATAGATAAAATTTTTGTTGCATTCAAACGGTGTTTTTTCTTTTGAATCATCACTTGAGACAAAAATATAATCAAAATTTCTAATGAGTAGTTTTGTTATTAGTAGTGTCTCTCTTATATCTTCTTCTTCAAAAAAAGAGAAAAGGACAATTTTTCTTTTTAATTTGATATCTCCTATTTTATCTATTATAAATTCAATTGAAAGAGGAGTGTTTGCTTTATCAACCACAATAAGTGGATCATTATTCAATATAACCCATCTACCTTCTGGTTTTTTATATATATTTTTTATCTTTTTTATGACCTCTTCTATATCTAAGTTGAAAAGATAAGATAAAGATATTGCTGGAAGAATCGAATAAATATCGTTCTTTTCTTCTAAATCAACTCTATATTCTTTTCCTAAAAGATTGATTTTAAAATTATAAATATCATCTGACTTTGAATAATTTTCTACATAAAAATCTGCTCTATTTTTATATGAAAAATAATAATTTGAACTATCCTTTTTGAAAAAATCAGAGTAAGGATCATCTCTATTTATTAAAAATGGACCATTGACAAGTTCTTTTAATTTTAATTTTGATTCAAGATAATCGTTTATGTTTTTGTGTATTTTAAGATGATGAGTTATTGAAAAGTTTAAAAAAATCCCTCCTTTAAAATCAATTCCATAAACTCTTTTTCCTTTAACAGCAAATGAAGATACTTCAATAAAAAAGTTTTTTATCGATTTTTTTAAACTCTCTTTAAGATAATAGTTTATTATATGTGATTCTGGAGTTGTTAAAACACTTTCTGGTTCAAAAACTTTTTCGTTCAAAAAATAGATACCTTCACTTCCAATTGAGGCTGAATCTGGAAAAATATTTCTTAATAGATATATTACACTTGTTTTACCAGAACTTCCTGTTATGCCAAAAACATTTAAATCTTTTGAAGGATTGTCAAAAAAATTTCTTGAGATTTTATATAAAGATTCTCTTACATTATCAACTATAACTAATGTTATGTCATCTGGATGTTCAAATATTCTATCTGAAATAAAAGCTTTTGCACCTTTTGAATAAGCATCTTTAAAAAGATTCATTCCATCAAAATTCTGTCCTTTAATAATAAAAAAAAGCGATTTATCTTTTGTCTCATTTAAATTAATAGATAAAGAACTTACAGGACAATTTTCATCTCCATATATTTTTTTGTAATCAACATCTTTTAACAAACTATTTAACTTCTTCATCCTCTTTTATTCCATAATAGTTAATAATCTTTTCTGTTACTTTTCTAAAAACTGGTGCTGCTATTCCTGATGCAAAAACATTAGAACTTCTTACACCATCAACAACGATTGTTACTATATATTGAGGGTTGTTACAAGAAAGAACTCCTATAAACCATAACACTGATTCTCCTTCAACATATTTTCCATCCTTAATCACTCCAGCTGTACCTGTTTTTCCACCAATTGAGTATCCTGAAATTGTTGCACTTTTTACCCCTTTATCACTTACAACATAATCAAGATATGATAAAATTGTGTCTGCTGTCTCTTCTGATATTACTTTTTTAATTAAAACTGGTTTTGATTCTTCAATAACCTTGTCACCATCAACTATTTTTTTAACAATTTGAGGTTTTAATCTGTTACCTTTATTGGCAATTGTTTGATAAAAAGAGGTCTGTTGAAGTGGAGTTACTGTTATACCAACACCAAAAGACATAGTTGTAAGAGTAGTTGCACTCCAATCATCTGGTTCAAGAATATCTCCACTGCCCTCATATGGAAAATCCAAACCAATCTTTTCTCCAACTCCAAATAGTTTTAGATAGTAATATAATCTTTTATTCAATCTTTCTCCAACTTGAATAAATCCTACATTACAAGAATTTCTAAGAAGGTCTTTTAAAGTTTGCTTTCCATGAGAAGCAATACACTTGAATGTTTTGTTATCTCTAACTATGTAACCCTTACATTCAAACTCATCATCTTCATTTACTACTTTTTCTTCAAGTGCAGCAGATGCAATTAAAGGTTTGAATGATGAACCAGGCTCATAATTGTAACCATAAGTTGGATCTGGATAACTAAATTTTGAAAAGTCATCAAAATCATTTGGGTTGAAATCTGGTATAGTTGCAATTGAAATTATTTCTCCTGTTTTTACATCCTCAACTATCCCCATAACTTTTCTTGGATGGTATTCTTTATAACAATTTTCAAGCTCTTCTTCTATCATTCCTTGTATGTTTATATCAATTGTCAAATACAAATCTTTTCCATTTTCAGGATTTTTGATAATAAATTCAGTCCCAGGTATCTCATTTCTTAGTGCATCAACCATAAATCCAACCATACCATCTTTACCTTTTAGAATATCATCAAATTGATATTCTAAACCTTCGAGGCCTCTATCAACTCCCATAATTCCGAGTAGATATGAGGCGAGGTTTCCATATGGATAAACTCTTTTATAATAGAGTTCAAAATATAGAGTACTATCAAGAAACTTTTCTATTTTTTCTTTCTCTTCTCTATCAATATCATTTTTTAAAACAATTTGGCTATTATTTTTTGAAAATGCTTCTCTTAAAATTCCTTCATCTATATTTAACAACTCGCTATATTTATCTATCCATATATCAGCATCTTTAACTTGATTTTTATTTAATATCAACTTATATCTTTCTATAGAAATTGCAAGTATTTTCCCATTTCTGTCAAATATTGTCCCTCTCTTTGCCTGTAAGATCTTACCACTTTCCATCCATTGATTCAAACCCATTTCTCTTAATAAAGAGCCTCTTAAAACACTAATATAGAAAAATCTAAAAAAAACAATTACAAAAACTATAACGAAAAGAATAAATACTTTGAAAATTTTATCATTTATCTTGAATTTCTTCTTCTGTAGATTCTCCTTTATCAATTATAATCACCTTTCCTTTATCATACTTAACTTTTAATTTTTCAACTGCTCTCTCAATTAAATTTTTAGGATTTGTTATCTCTTCATATTTTATAGTTAATTCATCCAATTTTCCATTTAAAAAATCTAATTCATCATTTAAAGAACTTTTTTCTTTTTCAAGACTCATAATTTTAAGATTTATCACTCCATATAAAAGCATAAATAGAATAATTATAAAAATAAGAAAACTAAATTTTTTGAACCACTCTGAGTTTTGCACTTCTACTCCTTCTATTTTCTTTAATTTCAGATTGAGATGGTGTTATGACTTTCTTATTTAAAAAAACCACTTTACCCATATCTTCTAACTCTTTTAACGCATTTTTCACTATTCTATCTTCAACGGAATGATAGGAAATGACCTCTAAGATTCCATTTTTGTTCAAATAATCAGGGAAAACAAATAAAAACTCTCTCAAATTTTCGAACTCTTTATTTACATAAATTCTCAATGCTTGAAAAACTTTTGTTGCTGGATGAATTTTACCTTTTCTTTTTACAACTTTTTCAACTATATCTGCTAACTCTTTTGATGTTTCAATTTTTTTATTTTTTCTATATTTTACAATCTCCTCAGCAATTTTTTCGCTCTCCTTTATCTCTCCATACTCTTCAAAAATATATGCGAGTTCATTTTTACTCAGTTTATTTACATAATAATCTGCGCCTTTAATCTGTTTACTATAACCCATATGCAAACTTTTTTCATCAAGAAAAGAGAATCCTCTTCCATTTTCAAGTTGAAATGATGAAAAACCAAGATCAAGAAGCATAAAATCTGCGCCATCTATATTTATCTCTTTTAATTTCTTATAAAAATCTTTATAATTTTCATTGAAAAGGTAGAATTTTTTATTTAATTTTGATAATCTTTGATCTGCAATTTTAAGAATCTCTTCATCAAGATCAAACCCAATAAGTATAGAATCTTTACTTGCTCTTTTCAATATCTCTTCGCTATGGCCACCCTCTCCAACTGTTAAA
>JAAYUH010000232.1 GCA_012517755.1 bacterium
AAAGGATACCGTTAACAATAGCAGATTATGAAAAAGATGAAATCACTGCTATTTTTCAAACAGTTGGTTTAACAACCTATCTTCTATCATATAAAGATGTTGGTGAATATGTAAGCGATGTAGTAGGACCATTAGGAACACCATCTCAAATAAAAAAATATGATGGGAGTGTAGTTATAATAGGGGGAGGAGTTGGCATTGCTCCAATTTATCCAATTGTTAGAGAGTTTAAAAAATTAGGAAATAGAGTAGTAACAATTCTTGGAGCAAGAAGTAAAAATTTACTTTTCTGGGAAGAAAGATTTAAAGACCTTGCTGATGAAGTTTTAATAACAACCGATGATGGTTCTTATAGTATGAAGGGATTTGTAACAGATGCTCTGAAAATTTTAATAGATAGAGGAGAAAAAATTTCTCAAGTTACTGCTATTGGCCCACCAATAATGATGAGAAATGTATGTAACCTCACTAAACCATATAATATTAAAACAATTGTCAGTTTAAACTCAATAATGGTTGATGGTACTGGAATGTGTGGGGTTTGTAGAGTTGAGGTTGGAAATGAAACAAAATTGACCTGTCAAGATGGTCCAGAATTTGATGGACATTTGGTTAATTTTGAACTTCTTTTTGAAAGATTAAAAATGTACCAAACTGAAGAGAAAATGATAATGAATTATCTTGAAGAAAAAAGGAGGAGTTTAAATGCCAATTAATCCAAAAAAAACTCCAATGAAAGAGCAAAAATCAGAAGAAAGAATTAAAAATTTTAATGAAGTTCCATTAGGATATAGTGAAGAATATGCAGTTATAGAGGCAGAGAGATGCTTACAATGTAAAATTCCAAAATGTGTTGAGGGTTGTCCTGTTAATGTAAATATTCCAGGGTTCATTAAATCTATAAGAGAAAAAGATTTTGATAGTGCTATAAGAATTATGAAAAATACAAATTCACTTCCTGCTATAACAGGGAGAGTATGTCCTCAAGAGGATCAATGTGAAGCAAAATGTGTTCTTGCAAAAAAATTTGAACCAGTTGCAATTGGAAGGCTTGAAAGATTCATTGCGGACTGGGATGCAAATAGAGGAATGGTATTACCAGAAATAAATGAAAAAAATGGATTGAAAGTAGCAATTGTTGGAGCAGGACCAGCGAGTTTAACCTGTGCTGCAGACTTACAAAAATTGGGTTATCAAGTTACAATTTTTGAATCCTTACATTCACCTGGTGGAGTTCTTATTTATGGAATTCCTGAATTTAGATTGCCTAAAGCGATTGTAAAAAGAGAGGTTGAATATCTATCAAATCTTGGAGTTGATATAAGATGTAATATTGTAGTTGGAAGAACTTTTTCCTTGAATGACCTCTTTGATAAAGGTTATTCAGCAGTATTTTTGGGAACAGGAGCAGGAGCCCCTCAATTTATGAATATACAAGGAGAAAACCTACTTGGCATTCTTTCTGCAAATGAATATTTAACAAGAATAAACTTAATGAAAGCATATAAATTTCCTGAATATGATACACCAGTTAAAAAAGGTGGAACTGTAGCTGTTATTGGTGCAGGAAACGTTGCAATGGATTCAGCAAGAAGTGCTTTAAGACTTGGTGCAAAAAGAGTTTTAATTGTTTATAGGAGAAGTGAAAATGAGATGCCAGCAAGAATTGAAGAGTATCATCATGCTGTTGAAGAAGGAGTAGAATTTTTATGGTTAACAAACCCAATTAGCTATTTTGGAGATAACGAAGGATGGGTAAAAGAGGCGGAAGTCATAAAAAATGAACTCGGTGAGCCAGATGAATCTGGAAGAAGAAGTCCAGTTCCAATTAAAGGAAGTGAATATAGAATTGAAGTTGATAATGTAATTGTTGCTATAGGGACAGTACCAAATCCTCTTATAGCAAGAACCAGCGGTTTAAAAACTGGAAGACATGGAATTGTTATTGCTGATGAAAATGGAAGAACCAGTTTACCTGGAGTATGGGCTGGTGGTGATATTGTTACAGGAGCAGCAACAGTTATTTTAGCAATGGGTGCTGGAAAAAAAGCAGCATTTGATATTGATAGATATTTAAAAGAAAAATATATTCTGAAAAAAGAAATTTCCTGGTCTATTTAAAAATGAGACAAAGGTGTCAGGCACCAAAGTCTCATCTTTCTAAAAAAATGAGACAAAGGTGTCAGGCACCAAAGTCTCGATTTGGAGGTTTCGTTGGATAATATAAAAGAAGCTTTACTTTATGAAAAAATTGAAAAAAATAGAGTTAGGTGTAATTTATGTTTCAAAAAATGTATCATAAAAGAGAATGAACATGGTTTTTGTGGTGTGAGAAAAAATATAGATGGAAAACTTTACACAGAAATATATGGTTTGGTATCATCAGTTGCAATGGATCCAATTGAAAAAAAACCTCTCTTTCATTTTTTTCCTGGTTCAATGGTTTTATCTTTAGGAACTTGGGGTTGCAACTTAAAATGTGCACATTGTCAAAATTGGGAAATATCTTATGAAAAATATTCAGATAAAATAATAGATAACAGTAATTTTTTAACACCAGAATCTTTGATTGAACTTGCAAAAAAATATAACTCTAAAGGTATTGCTTTTACTTATAATGAACCAACAATCTGGTTTGAATATACTCTTGATGTTTTTAAAATTGCTAAAAGCATTGGTTTATACACAGTTTATGTTACAAATGGAACCATAACTTCAGAAGCGCTTCATATGATATCTCCATATCTTGATGCTTTTAGAGTTGACATTAAAGCATTCTATGAAAATAGTTTTAAAAAGATAACTGGAGTAAAAAATATTGATTCTATTTTAGAAAGAACTATAGAAGCAAAGAGAATTGGTATGCATGTTGAAGTTGTTACAAATGTTATTCCAACTGTAAATGATTCAAGAAAAGAGATGGATGATCTTTCTAAATGGATTTTTGAAAATCTTGGCTCGAAAACACCATGGCATGTAACAAGATTTTATCCATACCAACAATTTTCTTACATAGAACCAACTCCTATAAAAACTTTGGAAATCATCAGGGAAATTGGAGAAAAAAATGGATTGAAATTTATCTATATTGGAAATGTTTTCGGACATCCTTATGAAAATACCTTTTGTCCAAATTGTAAAAGTTTAGTTATAAAAAGAGAGGGGTATAATATAAAAGAATATAATATAATAAATAGAAGGTGTAAATTTTGTGGAGAAGATTTAAATATAGTCGATTAATAATAATTTTTCTATCTTTAATATTGATTTTTTCTACTTCCTGTAAAAATGATTTATACACAACAAAGGGTTTGTATATGGGAACTTTTCTTATTGTTTCAATTGATAATGAACATAAAAATGTGATAAATAATATAAATGAAGAAATTATCAGAATAGAAGAAAAATTTTCAAGATTTAAAGAGGGATCACTTGTTTATAAAATAAACAATGAAAAGGGTAGCTGGATTGATGTTGATGATGAATTTTTATATATTATTAAAACATCACTATATTTAAATGAAGTATCAAATGGTGCTTTTAATCCTTTGATAGGTGATATTGTTAATGAATGGGGTTTCTATGACGGAAATTATAAAGTGCCAGATGAAAATACCTTGAAAGGTTTATTAAAAAATATAGATATAAAAAATATTGAAATTGATGAAAAAAATAAAAAAATAAAAATTGAAAATGGTTCTCTTGATTTTGGCGGAATAGTTAAAGGTTATGCAGTTGATAAAATAAGAGAAATTTTAATAGAAAACAGTGTTAAAGAGGCAGTGATAAATTTAGGTGGAGATATTTTAGTTTGGGGTGATAGGAAATTTAAAATCGGAGTTAACAATCCAAGAGGAGATGGAATAATATACACCTTTGAACTGAATGGAAATAGTACAGTATCAACATCTGGAGATTATGAAAACTTTTTTATAAAAGACAACAAAAGGTATCACCATATAATTAATCCTGAAAATGGAAAACCTGCCGAAAGTGGTCTTATTGAAGTTAGTGTTGTTAGTGAATCTGGAATTATTGGAGATGGTTTGTCTACAACCTTATTTATTATAGGGAAAGAAAGAGGTAAAGAGTTTATAAACAATAATTTTCCAGATACAACTGTTTTATTTGTTGATAAGGAATTAAATATGGAATTGACTAAATGAAGAAATATGATAAAATACTACTACTTTCTTTAATTCCATTTTTTATTTTTACCATTTTTTATTTTAACTTCAATAGTGATAAAAAATATCTCACCATTATAAATAATGAGGGAGAAAAAAATTACTCTTTATTTGAAAATAAGATAGTTGATGTTAAAGGTGATTTGGGAAATTTAAAAGTTGAAATAAATAATGGAAAAGCAAGATTAATAGAATCAAATTGTAAAGAAAAATTATGTATTAAAAGAGGGTGGATATCAATAATAGGAGAATATTCTGTCTGTCTTCCAAACAAAGTTTTTATTATAATTAATGGAAGGAGTGAAATTGACGGAATATCAGAATAAAATTAGAAATTTAATAATACTATCTGTCCTTCTTGCTGCTGGTGTTGCATTAAATTTAATAGAACCACCATTTTTATATTTTATTGCTCCAGGAGTAAAAATTGGCATAGCAAATATTGCGACTCTTTTTTCTCTTTACTATTTTGGACCACCATCCTCTTTATTACTTGGATTTCTAAGACCTATTGTTGTTTCATTAATCAAGGGAAATTTTCTAACTCTTGAATTTATCTTATCATTTGTTGGTTCAATCTCTTCAGCAATATTTATGATTATATTTTATAAAATAGGAAAAAATAAAATATCGATAATTGGAGTTAGTATCATAGGTGGAATAATAAATAATTTTGCTCAATTTATGGCTGTATATATAATAACAAACAATGTTTACCTTTTTTTATATCTTCCAGTATTGATTGTTTCTGGTGGGTTAGCTGGTTTTGCAATAGGGTTTGTTGCTAATCTACTATTAAAAAGAATAAAAGAGTATGAAAATGAAAAGCGTAAATCTCCCTGGTAGAATAACTCTCTCTTCTAATTCAAAAAGGAGATACGATATTTTAAGCAAATTTTTTATTGTTGATAAAATAGTACCAGAGGTAGAAGAGATAAATTCATCTGATTTTGAAAAAATGGCGATTGAAAATTCTAAAAGAAAAGTTCTTTATGCTATTGATAAAAATCCAGTTTTTCCTGTTGTTTCAGGAGATACATTTGTAATTTTTGAAGATAAAATTTTTGGTAAACCAAAAAATAGGGAAGAAGCTTTTTATATGTTAAAAGAGTTATCAAATAATTGGCATTTGGTTTATTCAGGGTTTTATTTTATTCTTCAAAATAAAAAAAGTTATGGAGGTGTAACTATTGCAAAGGTTAAATTTAAAGATTTAAGTGATGAAATGATCGAAAATTATATTAAAACAGATGAACCTATGGATAAAGCTGGCTCATATGCTATACATGGAGAGGGAAGGTTTTTAATAGAGAAATTTGAAGGTTGTTTTTATACAATTGTTGGTTTTCCTGTGGTAAAATTTATTAAGAAATTAAAGGAGGCTATTATTGAGAATTCCTAAAAATGCAGTTAATTTTAAAGGAACCAAAGATGGCATTATTGCTCTAATTGATCTTTCCTATTCTTTTAATACTGTTATAAAAGCAATAGAAAAGAAAATTTCAGAAAGAGAAGATTTCTTTAGAGGAGGGACAATAAAATTTTTACCAACAATTGGCACTTTGACTGATTTAGAAAAAAGTGAAATTGAAAATCTTTTACAAGACAAATTTAATATAAATAGTGAATTTATTATGAAAGAAGATTTCGAAAAAAGAAAAATTGGTGAAGAAAAGAGAATAAGTGAAAAAGAATTTTTAATTGTTAGAAAAATATTAAGGTCTGGTCAATCAATAGAATTTCATGGAAATGTTATTTTGATAGGAGATGTTAATGAGGGTGCTGAAATTAAGGTTGGCGGTAGTCTCTTTGTTTTTGGGGTCTTAAGAGGAAGCGTTATGGCGGGAATTGATTCAGGAAAAGATGCAATAGTTGTTGCAACAAATCTTAAACCTGAAAGATTACAAATTGGTGATTTTATATTGAATGAAGATATATCAAAAAGAAGGAAAGAGATAGTATCTGTTGCTCTTGTTGAAAATGAAAATATAGTAATCTATCCGTACAAAAGTATGCTTAAATTATGAAAAAGTTTTTAATAACAATTTTTATTTTTTTTATATTTTTATTCAATTCTTGTTTGACAAATAAAGGAACATTATCCATTGATTCATACCCACAAAATTGTGAAGTTTATTTGAATGGTGAGTATGTTGGTGTAACACCATTAGAAAAGTCAGTGAACATTGGAAAATATGCCTTAGAAGTAAAGAAAGAGGGATATGAAGATTATAAAAAAGAGATAACAATTGAAAGAGGTAAAGAAACAGTTATAATAGCAAATCTTGAAATAAGCACAGGTTCACTTATTGTCAAAACAGATCCAGATGGTGCAACTGTTTTTGTTGATGGGAAAAATTATGGTCTAACTCCCATTGAAATAAAAGATCTTGAAATAGGAGAACATGAAATAGTCATCAGTAAGGAGGGGTATGCCCAAATTATAAAAAAAATAGATATTGGAGAAGAAACTCTTACAATAGAAGAAATTTTAATAGAAGCTATAAGTGAAATTTTTATAAACACAAATCCAAAAGGTGCAAAAGTTATCATAAATGGTGAAGAGATTGGTATTACACCTTTAACACTAAAAGATATAAATCCAGGAAGATATATCATAACTTTTAAAGCCATAGGTTATGAAGAGATGACTAAATCAATAGAAGTTAAAGAAGGATTGAATGCTTTTAATTTCGAAATGATACAACTTAATCACGCTTTAATAGTTGAATCTGAACCTACAGGTGCAAAAATTTATCTTGACGATGTTTTTAAAGGAACAACTCCTATTGAAATTAAAAATTTAACACCAGGAAAAAAATATAGATTGAAAGTCGAAGTTGAAGGTTATCTTCCTTTTTTAACTGAAGTTACAATGCCAAAGGATGGTTCAATATTTTTACCAGTTATAAAATTGGTTGAGATTGGAGGATAGATGGAGATACAAAAATTAGTTGTAGGTTTTGTTAAAACAAATTGTTATCTTGTTTATGAAAATAATTATGGTGTGATTATAGATCCTGGTGGAGATTGCGACATTATTTTAAATAAAATCAAAGAGTTAAACTCTGTAAATTTTCTTTACATAATAAATACTCATGGTCATTTTGATCACACCTATTGTGATAAATCATTGAAAGAATCATTAAACTCAAAAATTTTAATTCATAAAAAGGATTCATTCTTTTTGAATTCAAATTCCATTAATAAAATTATTGAGCCAAGTTATAATGGAGTTGAACCAGATATACTATTAGAAGATAATGACTTTATAGATGTAAATTCTTTCAAATTAAAAGTTTTTCATTCTGAAGGTCATACTCCTGGAAGTATAATGTTAATTACAGAAAATGAAATTTTTTCTGGAGATACAATTTTTAAAAATTCAATAGGAAGAACAGATTTAGAATATGGAGATAGTAAAAAAATGAAGGAAACTATAATTAAAATCTTAGATTATTTTAAAAAAGATTATACAATATATCCAGGCCATGGCGATATAACAACTCTAAATTATGAAAAGAGAAATCTATATCATTTTCTTGATTTACTTTAAATAGTATTATAATCTTAAACTATGAATGATTTTTTCAAAATACTATTAAGATTATTAATATCAATAGTATTAGGAGCATTAATTGGTATTGAAAGAGAAAGAAGAAATAGACCTGCTGGATTAAGAACACATATAATTGTTTCTCTTGGTTCCGCTCTTTTTACTATAACTTCAATTCAATTTTCAGAAATGTATGGAAATGTTGACCCCTCAAGAGTTGCAGCAGGTATTGTAACAGGAATAGGATTTCTTGGTGCTGGAACAATTATGAGAGAAGGTTTAACTGTAAAAGGTTTGACAACAGCAGCAACAATATGGGTCTCTTCTGCAATAGGTTTGTCCTGTGGTATGGGTTTGTATTTACCTGCAACAATAACAGCGGTTTCAACATTTTTAATTTTAATTCTTTTGAGAAATTTTGAGGTTGAAAGATTTGGTAAGATTGAAGGTATCAAAAAAATATTTAATGTAAAAGTCACTGATAAACCTGGTCAACTTGGTAAAATAGCGACAATGTTTGGTAAGTACGGAATTCATATAAAGAATGTAAAATTTGATAGAGAAGAAAATTTTTTAAATATTGAGTTTGTTGTTGATGTTCCTTTAAATGTTGAAATTAATGATGTTTGTAATGAAATGTCAAAAGAGGAGTTTGTCATAGAAGTATCAACTGAATGAAAAGAAGTTCCGCTGATTTACCTCTACATTGAAATGAAAAGAAGTTATGCTGATTTATCTCTACATGGAAATGAAAAGAAGTTTCGCTGATTTACCTCTACATGGAGGTAAAGCTCCAAAATGGCTATTTGATAGAATGGTAAAACTTGCAAGAGAGATTTCTCTTTCAATAATTTATATTTTTGGAGAAGAGGAGTTTTTAAATAGAATTTCAGATCCATTTTGGTTTCAAGCATTTGGATGTGTTCTTGGCTTTGATTGGCACTCATCTGGTGTTACAACCACAGTAACTGGTGCATTAAAAGAGGGCTTAAAGTATGAAGAAAAAAATATAGGAATTTTTTTTGCTGGTGGAAAGGGCAAAAGAGCAATAAATACTCCAAATGATATTGAGAGTTGGATTGAAAATGGAATCATAGATTTTAACTTAGGAGAAAATTTAAAAAGATATTCTCGTCTTACAGCAAAAGTTGACACAGTTGGACTTCAGGATGGTTTTTCAATTTATCACCACTTTTTTATATATTCTAAAAACGGCATATGGGCAGTAATTGAACAGGGAATGAATGAAAAAATGAAACTT
>JAAYUH010000233.1 GCA_012517755.1 bacterium
AATTTATAAAAAGTTTATCAAATGGAACAAATAGATATAATATTAAAAATATCAAAATAGGTATAAATGAATAAAGAAAGATATTTGGTAAATCTTTCTTTTTTATCAATAAAAAAATTATGATTGCAATAGAAATTGTTACAACAATCAAATATTTGAAAATATTTCTAACATCTTCCATATGCATTATCTCTCTTTCATTGAAAAAGTTTTTAAAACCAGGGATTTCAAGATTATCTCTTCTTCCTGTTAAATATTCTGGTATAACTTGAGCAGCATATCTAATAAATTTTGAATTGATATTCAGCTCATATTCTGGTTTAATCCTATCGAATTCATAGTAATAATAATTTTTAGAAAAACCTATTATCATAGAAAAGGTGAATAATAGAAAAAAAGGAACCAAAATTGATAAAATAATTTTTCTCATTTTCTAAAAATAAGATTAATGATGATAGTTAAAATTATTGAAATAATTATCATTGATACTATTGGAATATAAATAGTAAAATTTTTTCTCTTTATGATAATATCTCCTGGAAGTTTAAATAGAGGAAGTTTGTCAAAAAAATAAAAAATTATACCAATCAATAAAAGAACTATTCCGAATATTATAATTATTTTACCAAAGTCTTTCATTATCTCTTTACACCTTCATACCTTTCAATTTCTGAAAAAATACAACCACAATATTTTTGTCTATATAAATCCAATTCAACTATCTTTTTTTTATCCTCAAAATACCTATTTCTTAAATCATAATAAACAAAATTTAAATAATACTCCTTACTCAAAACTTCTCCAATTTTTTTTATTAAACTATGATTTTGATAGATTGAATAAATCATAGTTGTTGTAAAATTATTTATTTTTAGTTCTTTTGCCATCATTGCTGTTTCGTTCAATCTTAATTGATAACAGAAAACGCACCTATTTTCAATATCTTTACTAACATTAAAAAAATAATCTTTATAATCATACTTTCCAATTATATATTTATAACCTAAACCCTCTACATATTCTTTAAAGCTTTTTAATCTCTGTTCATATTCTTTATATGGATGTATATTTGGATTATAAAAAAAGAGAAAAAGTTCAAATTTTTCTTTAAAAAAATCAATAACTGAGACTGAGCAAGGAGCGCAGCAAGTATGAAGTAGAAGCTTTTCCATTCTAAAAAAGTCTTCTTTTTTTCATTTCAAGATATTTGTATGCATTTTCGGTTGCAACTCTCCCCCTTGGAGTTCTTTCAATGAAGTTGATTTGTAAAAGATATGGTTCATATATATCTTCAATTGTGTCTCTATCCTCATCAAGAATTGCAGAGAGTGTATCAATTCCAGTCGGTCCCCCGTTGAATTTTTCTACTAAAATCCTAACCAACTTTCTATCCTGTGAATTTAAACCATACTCATCTATACCAAGAGATTTAAATGTCTCATTAAGAATATTTGTATCAATTTTCCCTCTATTTTTAATTTCAGAGAAATCTCTAACCCTTTTTAAAATTCTTATTGCTACTCTTGGAGTTCCTCTTGATCTTTTTGCTATCTCTTTTGCACACTCTTCGTCAATATCAATTTTCATATACTTTGAGGCTCTATAAATAATTTTAATAAGAGAATCAATATTATAAAATTCGAGTTTAAAAACAATTCCAAATCTTTCTCTTAAAGGTGAGGTTAACATTCCAGCTCTTGTAGTTGAACCTATCAATGTGAATGGTTCAAGATTTATAGTTAAAGTTTTTGCAGATGGACCTTTACCATAGACAATATGCAATTTAAAATCTTCCATTGCAGGATATAATGTCTCTTCTACACTGTGAGGAATTCTATGAATCTCATCAATAAAAAATATTGAACCTATATTTAAAGATGTTAAAATAGCTGCAGCATCTCCAGGTTTTTCTAATGCAGGTCCAGTTATCTGTTTTAAATCCTTATTCATCTCTTTTGCAATAACATAAGCAAGGGTTGTCTTACCAATCCCTGGAGGACCATAAAGAAGGATATGATCAAGTGCCTCATCTCTTTTTTTTGCAGCATCAAGAAATACTTTTAAACTTTCAATAACTTTTTCCTGTCCAATATATTCAGATATTGATTCTGGTCTGAGTTTAAAATCTTTTAAATCTTCACTCATTTTTTAAAATCCTTAATGCTTTTTTTACATATTCTTCGATTGAAATTTTTTCTTTATCATCTATTTTTTTCAATGCTTCAAATATATCATCTTTTTCAAAACCTAAAGATAAAAGAATTTTAATTAAATCTTTTGTTTTGTTATCACTTATTGCTATCTCTTCTCTCTCTTTTGATAAATATTTATATATATCATCTAAAACTTTTTTTCTTACTCCTTTTACAAGAAGTATCTCACCTTTTGATATTTTATTTTCAATTTCCTCTAATTTGTAAGTTTTTAAAATCTGAACAATTGATTTAGGGCCAACCTGAGGAATCTTTAACAGTTTTTCAAAAAACTCAACCTCTTCATAACTATTAAAACCATATAAACTATTCTCTTTTTCAGAAATAATCTGATAGATATATACCTCTTTTTCTATATCTTCAGGATATGGAGTTATAACTTTAAAACCAATACCTGAGGTAGTTAAAAAGATTACAAAATCGTTGAATTTTTTTAAAACTTTACCATTAAGATAGGATATCACTTTTTATATTAAATGAATTTAAATTGATGAAAGATGTTGCAAGAGCAATGGCATCAACAGTATCATCTTCATCTAAATCAATATTATAAAGAATTTTTGCCATTTTTTTCATATTTTCTTTATTTGATTTACCATAGCCTGTAAAATTTATCTTTACGCTTGAAGGAGAAAGCTCAAATAATTTAGATTTATTTATATATGATAGTAAAATTATAACTCCTCTAACTTCGCCAATCTTTATTGCTGTTTTTACATTTTTTTTAAAAAATAATTTTTCAATTACTGTAATTTCTGGTTTGTATTTTTTATAAATATTATCAAGTTCATTAAATAATGTATTTAATCTTTCTCCTTCTATATTTTCTTTTGAAGTTTCAATCAAACCATAATCTAAAAGTTCTATCTCTCTTTCATATTTTAAAACTGCATAACCAAGATTTGATAAACCTGGATCAATTCCAAAAACATACATTATTTCAAAGATAAAGCTATTCTTTCCATCTCTTCATCTGAAATTTCGAAATTAGCATAAACTTTTTGAACATCATCGTGATCGTCTAAATCATTTATTAATTTTAATAACTGTTCTGCCTTTTCACCTTCAATTTTGATACTATTTTTTGGAATCATTGTAAATTCTGAATAAATAATTTTTATTCCATTCTCTTCGAGTTTAGTTTTAACTTTAAACAAATCGACAGGAGAAGTGTATACATAGAGATCTTCTCCATCTCTTGTTACATCTTCTGCACCAGCATCTGCTGCAATTAATAAAACTTCATCATCAGATAAAGTTCCCGGATCTACCTTTATCTCTCCCTTTTTCTCAAACATCCATGACACACATCCAGTTTCTCCTATGCTACCACCATGTTCAGAAAATATTTTCCTCATTTCTGAATAAGTTCTATTTTTATTATCAGTTGTAACCTCTACATATAAAGCTACACCACCTGGACCATATCCCTCATATACAACCTCTTCAAACTTTTCTCCTTCTAACTCTCCTGTTCCTCTTAGTATCGCTTTTTTGATATTATCTGAAGGCATATTTGCTTCTTTTGCTTTATCAATTGCAAGTCTAAGTCTTGGATTCATTTCAGGATCTCCTC
>JAAYUH010000234.1 GCA_012517755.1 bacterium
GATAATCCTCTTCTTTTGGTTTTCTCTCAATAATAACAATCTCTTTTGCAACACCTTTTAACTTTTCAATATCTTCGAAGTGTCCAATAAAGAGAATTTTTTTATCCTTACCCTTTTCTAAAAGATAATCAAAAACATTAAATTTTTCACATTTTTCAGGAATTTTAATTAAAGAGTTTAAGGTTGCTAAACCAATTCCAATTTTTAAAGTATCAAATGTCTTTAAATATTCAAGAAGTTCAAAGGCCTTTTTCCCTTTAAAATAACCTGCATCTTCAATGCCTGTTATATGTTTTCCATTGTCATAAGTCATTGATAGTCCGATTTTTTTTGTTATAACAGCAATCCATCTAATGCCAACAGATAAATTAGAAACATTTGTCTCGAAATCTTCTTTAAGACTTGAAATCAAATCCTCATAAATATCCATTTCTCACCTCATCAACAATTTTATTGATTATCATCTCTTTGTTATCATTTTCTATTTTAAAAACTTCACCCAAGTTTGAAATTTCATTTAAAAATTTATTCCTTTTTTCTTTTATCACTGCAAGAACATTTTTGTCACTATTTAAAACTTCAAAAACTTTTTCTTTGAATTTATTAGAGTTATCTTCTAAGAAACCAAGTTCATCCATAACTATTAAATCTGATTTTTTTAATCCGTTTTCTAAAGCTTTAACACCTAATTTATCAAAAACATCTGAGTTTACTATAAGATTTCCATCAATATTGTAAGTTGCAACTATATTCTCTTCATTTGTTAATAAATCTATCAATTTGAAAGCAACCTTTTTATCTTCTTTATATATAGCAATAGTTTTAAAACCTCCATATTTGATATTTAATATTTTTAAAATTTTTTCTAAAACATAACTCTTTCCTACTTTAATATCTCCTTCAATAAATATATTCTTTTTCATAGCAAAAAACTTACCATAATTATGTACATAATTTTGCCAATTTGTCAAGAGGTGCATAAAAATTATTGAAAACCCCCTATTTTGTCATTCCCGTGTAATTTTTTGTCATTCCCGTGAAAACGGGAATCCATTTTATCCTTCCAGTTCTCTATGTCATTCCCGTGAAAACGGGAATCCATTTTTTCTATTTTGTCTTTTTCATGTAATTCTTTTGTCATTCCCGTGAAAACGGGAATCTATTCATTTTATCTTGTCATTCCCGCAAAAACGGGAATCCAGTTTTTTTATTTTGTCTTTTTCATGTAATTCTTTTTTCATCACCATCTAATTTTTTTTGTTCTCGTGCAAATGTTTTGTATTTCTTATGTAATTCTTTTGTCATTCCCGTGAAAACGGGAATCCAGTTTTTCCATTAGTAATAAATTTAAATTATTGAAAGATTCAATATATATCAAATTTGGATAGTAGTGTACAAAGGAATCAGGCGTCTTGTACACTATAAATCGAAAATGATTAATAAAGAAATTTTAAAAATGTGTTATTGCAAGACCTGATCCTAATATTTCAATATCTAAAAATAGACACCAAATATGAATTCTGATAAAATTTATGATATAAGGAGGAGTTTGATGAATATTACAAAAGATGATAAAAAGCTAACAGAATTAATAGAAAAAACAGTTAGAAGAGTTTTAAAAGAGGAGTTAGAGATTTTTTTGATGGAATTAAATTCTAAATTGATACCAAATGTTTCTGATGAGGAGCAACAAGATATAGGAAAAATATATGGAAAAAAACCTAAAAGTGCTGAATATGTCAAAGAGGAAAAGTTTAAAATTTAATGGAATGGTTAATCAAATATTCTAAAGAGTCAGAGAAGTTTATCAACAATGAAAATATAAATAGGAGCATTATAAAGAATTTAATAATTAAAACACTTTTAAGACTTAAAGGTGAAAAGATAAATCTTGATCTTAAAAAATTAAAAGGTAAATGGGAAGGATTTTATAGAATCAGAATGGGAGAGATTAGAGTAATTGTAACTATTGATTTCAAAAATAAAATAATTTTTGTATACTCCATTGATTTCAGAGGAAGTGTTTATAAATAATAACTTTTAAAAAATTGTTTACAAAAACAGGCTGTCATTTTCATGCAAACGGGAATCTATTCATTTTATCTTGTCATTCACGTGAAAACGAGAATCCAGTAATAGATTTTTTGTCATTCCTGTGCAAACGGGAATCTATTCATTTTATCTTGTCATTCACGTGAAAACGGGAATCCAGTATTTCTATTAGTAATAAATTTAAATTATTGAAAGATTCAATATATATCAAATTTAGAGAGTAGTGTACAATGGGGTCAGGCGTTTTGTACACTATAAATCGAAAATGATTAATAAAGAAATTTTAAAAATGTGTTAATACAAGACCTACCTACAATATTTAGATTTAAAGAAGCATCAATTTCTAATCACTTAATTTGTATACTGATGAATAACCTAAAACATATAAAGAATGATCAGATATATCTGGAGGATAATCAAATAGAGAATATCCTTTTAATTTCCATATAATTTCTCCATTATAAGAATCAATTCCATAAAGAGAGTTTAATCCATCTATATCTTCAGCATTGATATATAGAATATCTTTTGCAAGTTGCACAAATTTTCCAATTTTTTTACCCACTTTTATATTCCATTTTATCTTTCCATCATTTTTATTAATTTTATAGATAGAATCAAAAATTCCAACATAGATATCCTCATTACCTGCAACTAACAATATATCTTCTATCTCCTTATTAGTGTTTACAATTTCTCTTTTTAAAATCTCTTCACCATTTTCCATACTTAAGGATAATAGAAAAATTTTATCATTTTCTAATGATGTTATATAAAGGGCATCAGAGCATACAGGAATTATTATGTTTAGAATATTTAGCCCCTCTTTTTTCCATTTAAGTTTTCCATTTTTTATATCAAAACAATAAAGAATTCTTTTTATATAATTGTTGTGAAAAATAATAGAATTTTTATTAAAAGATACTCGAAAAACTGCATTGGGATGATTTGTATTGAATTTCTTTACAAAGATATATCTTCCCTTTCTTATATCAAAACTATTTATATATACTTTTAAATGTTGCCATCCCCCTTTAATTGAAACAAAATAAAGAATTGAATCTACTATAACAGGAGGTGAGAAGCTAAAACAATTATTATAAAGTTTAAAAATAATTTCACCATTCTCTGAATTTAAACCAAATATTCCTTCGCCTCCTACTCCAATAAATATAACTCCATCAGAAATGGTTGGTGTTGTAATTTTTTTATCAAAAGATACTTTCCACTTGAGCTTTCCAGTTTTACTATCAATGGCATAAAAATTACCATCTCTATCAGAAAAATAAAGTGTATCATTATAAAATATTGGAGAGTTAATAAAAACTGGTTGGTATACTATAGCATTATTATAAAAAGGATATGGAGGATTATTAAAATACCAAACTAACTCTGGTTTACTTCTAATTGGTTCAAATTCATAATATCCTGTTTTCCCAATATCACCTAACCAAATTTTTTCAGTTTGTAGCTTCCTATCTTTAACTAAATTTACTTCAACACAACCATTTAAAATTAATAGTAAAAGTAAGATAAAAATAAAATATTTTTTAACCATTTTTAATAAGTAGGATATATATAACCAAAATAATCTATATTAATATAACTTCCTCCTAATTCTGGAGCATAAAAATTTATAACAACTATTTCATTTCCATATCCATCTCTCACATAAATATAGTATCGCGCAGTTCCTTGATAATAACTAATACCTGTTATCCAGTGCCAAGTATAGATATTCCAATTTATTAAAATTGCAAGTGGTCTATCATTGTTTATTTCATTTGAAGGAGGTATTCCATACATACAACTTGTTCCCATATCATTTATACTTACAATCTTTTTCTCATTCCAGAAAAAGTATAAATCATCAACCTTTTTATCTTCTTCTATGACATCAAAGTGAATAAAGAAGAGTAATGGAAATATATATATAAACTCTTCATTTTTTAAATATTGATTTTCCTTTAAAGAAATTTTTGAAGCCGCTTCTTTCTCTACATCAATAAGATGATGTGGAGGATTTTCTGCAAATTCAAGAAATATTGGATTATTTTTATCATAATTTATAACAATCCTACCAATAATTTTACTCTCTTTTTCAACCCCAAAAACTATTGTTCTATCATTTCCATACTTATCTTTATAAACAAAAGGAGAGGTAGGAATTGAACCTTTAAGTTGAAAAATTATTTCTTCTTGGTTTTTTATAAACTCAATAGCATTTTTTTTGTATAGTTCATTTTCATTCTCACTAACAACAATATTATTGTAACCTTTTAATCCAAATACCCCAATTAATCCTAAAATCAACAAACCAATTAATATCTTTTTTATTTTTTACCTCCTTATTCTTTAGATTTTTTATTTTCCTTTTTGTTCCCTCTCACCTCCTTCTAAAATATCTTCAATTAAATTTTAATATATATATTTGTCAAGGGAAATAAATTTTGATAAAATATATAAAATGAGTAACGATTCTTTAGCAATAGTTGTTAATAATTATCCATATGATGAGGAATTAAAAACAGCGTGGGGCTTTTCATCCTTTATAAAATTTAATGAATACAATATTCTATTTGATACAGGTCCAGATGGAGATACTTTCCTTTTTAATATGAATAAATTGAAAATTGACCCATTGGAGATAAATTTTTTAATTCTTTCTCATTACCATAATGATCATATTGGAGGATTAAATTCCTTTATAGATAAAAATCCTGATGTAAAAATTTATATACCTAAATGTTTTCCAGAAAATTTTAAAAAGGATTTAATAAAAAGAGAATTTTTTTTGCTAAGTCCCTTGGATTTTGAGGCTCTACTAAAAAGCCATTTTTATTTTCTTGGATAATTTCAGGGAGTCCTCCAACATTTGTTGCCACAACAGGTAAACCAGATGCCATTGCTTCAAGGACAACAACTGGGAAGCCTTCAGACAAACTTGGCAAAACAAAAATATCAGATTCGATTAAATATTCAGGAACTAATGAATTGTTAATTTCACCAATA
>JAAYUH010000235.1 GCA_012517755.1 bacterium
GAAACTTCAGTATCCAATTTTATATCTACATTGAGTTTCTTAAGTTGCAATTTATACCAATCTAACAACCTCTTATAATCTTCCTTAAATTTTGGAACTGAAACCTCTATTAAATGACCACCAAGAGTATTTGATTTCTCGTAAAGAGTTACTTTGTGACCTCTAATAGCAGCAACTCTTGCTGCTTCTAAACCAGCAACACCTCCTCCTATACACATTACATTCTTTGGTTTATTTGCAGGTTCAAGTCTATAATCACTTTCTCTTCCAACAGCTGGGTTAACAGCGCATGAAAGAGGTCTTCCAAGAAAGATTCTACCTAAACATCCATCATGACAACCTGTACATGGAAGGATATCCTCTGGTCTGTCTTCTTCAACTTTATTTACCCAATAGGGATCAGCAAGAAGTCCTCTTCCGATTCCTATCATATCAGCTGTACCTTCCTCTAATACCTTTTCAGCTAATTCTGGGAGTTCCATTCTGCCAGCAACAATAACAGGAACTTTTACAACTTTTTTGAGTTTTTCAATCAATGGTAGATAGAGCCCATGCTCTTGATAGGTTGGTGGATGAGCCCAATACCAAGCATCATAACTACCACCATCAGCGTCAAAGGCATCATAACCAGCAGCTTCCAATATTTTAGCGGCTTTGAGACCTTCCTCAACATCACGTCCTTTCTCTACAAAATCTTCACCAGGCAGACCGCCTTGGTTCCAATCTTTTATAAAACTTTTAACACTAAATCTTAGTGCGACTGGAAAATCTTCACCAACTGCTTTTTTAATTGCTTTAACTATTTCTATAGGAAATCTTAACCTACCCATTAAATCTCCACCATATTTGTCTGTTCTCCTATTGAAAAACGCTATGGTAAACTGATCAAGAAGATAGCCTTCATGTACAGCGTGAATTTCAACTCCATCAATATCTGCCATCCTACAAATTACAGCAGCCTCAGCAGCTTTTTTCACAATCTCTTCAACTTCTTCTGTTTTCAATTCTCTGCATGTTACTCTTGGATCCCAATAATTTGGAATTGCTGAAGCAGAAACAGGCTGTTTTCTTAACATCATTGGATGTCCTACACGACCAAAACCTATAGTAAGTTGTACAAATATTTTTGAGCCAAATGCATGAACAGCTTCAGCAAGTTCTGCAAAAGGAGTTAATGCTGCGGGGGAAATAAGAGGAGTACCAGATATCATAGCATCTATCTCATTTTCTACTTTAAAAACTCCTGTAATGATTAAACCTGTACCACCTCTTGCTCTCTCTACATAATAGTCGATGCCACGTTTATTAAGACTTCCATCTGGATTTGTTAAACCTAATATACCCATAGGAGCCATAGCGATTCTATTTTTAATTTCTACGGTTCCAATCTTAATAGGTTCTAAGATTTTACTGAACTTGTCAGACATTTTAATTACCTCCTCATTCTCTCTTATTAAATTATAACATAAAAATTTTAAATTATTATATAATTTATAATTTCAATTATTTTTTTATATTAGTCATAAAAATAATAAATGGGGTGTATCATAAATCTTGAATCAATTTTTTATAGCATTGTTTATCTTTTAAAAATTTTTAGATTTTTAATAAATAGGAGTTCTCATTCAACCATTTAATTCTTTTTTGATAATCTGGTAAAATTTTTTCAACTTTTTCATAGAAACTCTTTTTATGAGTTTTATCAACAAGATGGACAAGTTCATGAACAACAACATAATCAATTATTTCAATTGGTGCCATTATCAACCTGAAGGTAAAATTTAAATTTCCTTTATTTGTACATGAGCCAAACCTCTTATTTGCTGAAGTTATTTTTATTTTGTTATATTTATAATCATATTTTTTGGAATAGAAATTAACTCTTTCTGATATTATTTCAAATGCTTTCTTTTTATAAAATTCTATAATAACCTTTCTTACATCAGTTGTATGTTTATCAGAGACATTAATTTCATTATTTTTTAATAAAACTTTCTCTTTCTGATTTTCAACTATTTTTAATTTATAGAATTTTCCCAAAAATAGAAACCTCTCACCTTCAATAAATTTCTTAGGATATAATTCAATTCCTCTTCTTTCTATGACCTTTAATTTTTTATAAATCCAATTTTTATGTTTATTTAAAAATTTTTCTATTTCCAAATCAGAACTATTTTTTGGAATTCTTAGAATAATTTTTCCATAATCATTTATTTCTATGCAAAATGTTTTTCTATTGCTTTTTATAACTTTTTCTATTTCATAATCCATATAAAAATTATAAATTAATTTTTATCTATTTTTTTTAAAAAAGGATTGATACAATTAAAAATAGTGGAAAACTCAACGAGAAATACCTGGAGGATTGGAAAAGCAGAAAGAACTGCTTGAGAAAGAGGGTCATATTTTAATTAAAAGAGGTAAAAAATATTTTGTGAAAGATTTTCAAAATAAATTGATAGATACTTCTAAATTTATCAGTTAAATTTACTCTTATAAATAAAAAAATTCTAAATTTTTATTTACATCAATATTTTACTATTATTAGTAAATAATAGCCTGTGGATAAAAAATTTTCACAGAAAACTTACAGAAACTAAAGTTTCTTCATTGTTTATTATATATCCTGAATAGTTTAAGTTAAATTAAAAACTTTGAAACAAAAAATCATTTTGTCTCTTTTTTATATTCAACATAAGAGTAAACAATAGTAAAAATTGCAACTACAGATATTGGAACAATGGTAAAAAATATTAAATATTTTTGGAAGAAAATTCCAAGTATTGAAACTATTCCAGCAATTTTAAACAACTTCCCACCTATTTTATGAGTTTTATCCCATACGGTTTCACTACTCAAAGTCCAGGGCGTTCTTATTCCTATAAACCAATTCATTTTTGAATTTTCACAAAGGATACCACAATAAAAAAATATAACTCCAAAACCAATTAATACAATTATATTAGGTATTATTTTAATTCCAAGATTCCAGAGAATTACCTGAATATAAATAGTAAGCATAAATAAAAAAAACAAAATAATAAATATGTCATAATATTTTCTAAATTTTTCAATATTTTCTTTCTTTGGATCAACTCTCGGAATGATAATAAAAAGTAATTCTAATCCAATAAAAATAATAGGCATTATAAATAAACACTCAGCTTTTGATGTATAACCATCTACTTCTCCTTGAGCATTCCAGTGCGAAGCCATTTCATCTGGCATTCGAGGATAAAAGTAAATTCCAATAATAAAACAGAGCAAAATCAAAACAAAAACTACTATTTCACTTTTTCTAATTTTCATAATTACCTCTCCTTAAATTTAATATTCTCACTTTAATAATATATGACAAGAATGCAAAAACCAAATCAATTTACAAAAATATTTATTTTAGAACCAATAAATTTTTATATTAAAATTTAAA